>JBEQLC010000338.1:0-639 GCA_040326175.1 Desulfobacteria bacterium
AAGGAAGATCAAGCCGTGAAAGAGGCCGACCGGTGCCTACACTGCGATCTGGAAATCTGTTTAATCAAAGCCCTATAGCCCTATAATCTAGGGTTTGCATAAAAATGACTGTAACCGTTCACGGGTTCAGCGCCGCCTCTGGCCACCGAAGTTGCCAGTTTGATCAAAAAAGTGACGCTGTCCTTGCGGAGTCACATACGAGAGGTTCAAAGGTTCAACGTTTCTTTTTTGGTAAAGCCTGATGGAATAAATGAGTCTCGCCGGAACTCGCAATCGAATTATTCCGCCATTTTGCGTATGAATCAACCTGCTGTGCCATGAATTTGCTGTTTCAACTCAAAGTCGCAACCAAAGTTCCCCGCCCAGCGGGATCTTTGACAGGATTGACGTATCAACGGTTGAGATTTGCATTGAACTTCGAACCTTTGAACCCTGAACCTTTGAACCCATGAACGGTTATAATAAATGATTCGTATCAGCGATATAATTGATAAAATATCCGAAAACAATCCTGAGACAGACCTTGATATTATAGATAGAGCCTATATCTACTCTGCAAGGGTTCACGATGGACAGGTGCGACTGTCCGGTGAGCCATACCTTTCCCACCCCCTTGAAGTCGCCAGCATTCTGGCTGAT
>JBEQLC010000339.1:0-633 GCA_040326175.1 Desulfobacteria bacterium
ACCTTATAAGAGGGAGAAGGGGGGATCCTGATAGGGATCTGCTCGCGATAAAGAGATTCTTCTCAAAAGGTTATGAGTTGGTACCAGAGGACTGGTTGTTGGATAATGGATATAAACTGGTGGAACCTAGCCCTCTGACAAAAGGGTACACACTGGCATACAAGTTAATCGACGATTTCCCGGATCAATACTTCAGATCAGGTTACAGCTTAATTAAAGGGAGCGAGGAAGTCTTTCTGTATCTTAAGCTTAAGGAAAATCAGAGCCCCAAGGCCTGATAGAGCTCTTTTGCATGATAAGAACTGCGCACAAATGGTCCGCTGGCAACCTCAGAAAAGCCTAATCCAAGAGCTGTTTCCTTCCAATCATCAAATTCTTTGGGATGAATAAAACGATCAACCTGTAAGTGTTCTTTTGAGGGTTGAAGATATTGACCCAGCGTCAGCATGCTGCAGCCTGCCTCAAGAAGGTGACCCAGTGTTTCTCTGACCTCTGCCGGAGATTCCCCGAGGCCAAGCATTAAACCTGACTTGGTCGGAATGGCAGTGTCGTACTGTTTGGCCCACCTCAGCAACTCAAGTGAACGACGGTAGTCTGCTTCCGGCCGGACTGAAGGATATAGACGTGAGACGG
>JBEQLC010000033.1:0-10950 GCA_040326175.1 Desulfobacteria bacterium
AGGAGAGGGGTTGCCATAACATTAACTTTGTGACGCCCTCTCACGTGGTGCCTCAGATCCTGGCTGCTCTTGACAAGGCTATTGCATTGGGTCTCCGGGTGCCCTTGGTCTATAATACCGGCGGCTATGACCTGCCTGAGACCCTGGGTATCCTGGAAGGCGTGTTTGATATCTACATGCCCGACTTCAAGTTCTTGGATTCCAAGGTGGCCGAAGAATTCTGTGATGCACCAGATTATCCCGAAGTAGCCCGAGAGGCCCTGAAAGAGATGCACCGTCAGGTGGGGGATCTGGCAATAAACGAGCAGGGGATTGCCCAGAGAGGCCTCCTGGTACGTCATCTAGTCCTTCCCGGGGGGCTGGCCGGGACCCGGGAGGCCATGCGTTTCTTGGCCAAGGAAATCTCACTCAACACATACGTAAATATTATGGCACAGTATCGACCATGCGGCCGGGCCTCTGAGGTAACGGCACTGAGGCGCTCCCTCACGGACGAAGAATACCAAGAGGCAATTTACATGGCCAATGAGGAGGGAATCACCCGGCTGGATGAGCGGAGAAGGGCCTTTGTGCTGCGCTGGATGTGACCTTAATCGAGCGTAAACAAAATGAAGGAACATTGGGTCATGTTGGGATTAAGCTATAATGGAAAGAACATTTGCAATAGGTGATATACATGGTTGTTTCGACAAGTTGACCTCCTTGATGGGCATCATCGACATGGACCCCATAAAAGATACACTCGTATTCATAGGAGACTATATCGACCGAGGGCCGCAATCAAAGGAGGTAGTAGACTATCTCCTTGACCTGGCTAAGCGGCAGAGCCGTGTGATCTTTCTGAAAGGGAATCATGAGCAGATGCTCGAGCTTTACCTAAGTGGAGCTGAAAAGTTGAGCTTTCTGGCCAACGGCGGATATGCAACCTTGAGAAGCTACTCCAAGGATAATTCCTCTGACGAGGCCGGCCTAATACCGAGCGCGCACCTCGACTTTTTTGACAACCTCCGTTTATGTTATGAAACGGATAAGTATATCTTTGTCCACGCGGGCCTGAAGTCGAATATACCTCTTGAAGAACAGGACGTATGGGATATGCTGTGGGTACGGGACGAATTCATATACTCTGATTTTGATTTTGGAAAGCGTGTGATTTTTGGCCACACACCCTTCCGGAAACCACTGGTTTTTGATAATAAGATTGGCATCGATACCGGTGCCGTCTACGGCAACAAACTGACTTGTGTTGAACTGCCGGCCGTGAAGTTCTACAGCGTGTAATCGGTCTTGTTGGCAGATAACAAAAATAACAACGCAAACTTATGCGGGAGGAACGGGTTATGGGAGTAAACGATGTCGTCAAAAATATCACCTGGTTGGGGCATGATGGGTTTCTTATCAAAGGAGACGGCAAGACCATCGCCATCGACCCTTTTCAGGTGGAGGAATGTGAGCCGGCCGACATTATCTTGGTGACGCATGAGCACTATGACCACTGCTCATCAGAGGATATAAGGAAGATCCAGAAGGAATCGACGGTCATCGTCACCGAACCCAATTCGGCCAATAAGCTCTCCGGAGATGTTCGGGTGGTGCAGCCTGGAGACAAGCTCACGGTTTCTGGAATTCCTATTGAGGCTGTGCCGTCTTACAACACAAACAAGGCTTTTCATCCTAAACAGAATGCCTGGCTGGGATTTATCGTGACAGTGGAGGGCGTTAGGATTTACCATGCGGGTGATACCGATTTGATACCGGAGATGAACTTGTTCGACGTGGACATCGCACTCCTTCCGGTATCCGGGACTTACGTGATGACCGCTGAGGAGGCCGTGGAAGCCGCCAAGATGATTAAGCCGAAGCTCGCCATTCCCATGCATTACGATTCCATTGTGGGTTCAGCGGATGATGCCAGGCGGTTCTGCGACGCTCTGAAAGGGACCTGTGAAACGGTCATGCTAAGCTCATGAAAAAAACATTCATCTTCACGTTGTTAGTTTTCGTGCTGTTCGCCGGCACAGCCAGTGCCCAGAGGCTGACCGTTGCCGCGGCCAGGGCCAATGTCCGCTCAGGTCCTGGGACAGACCGTGGAATCTTGTGGTCCGTTGGAAAGTATTATCCGGTGGACACCATCAAGACATCCGGGCAGTGGCATCAGATTCGTGACTTTGAGGGGGACATGGGGTGGATTCACGGATCCCTGCTTAAGAAGATCCCTTCTGTTATCGTCACAGGTGAAACAGTCAATGTTCGGGAGGGTCCTAAAACAAGCTTCAAGGTCTTATTCCAGGCTGAAAAAGGGGTTAGTTTCAAACTATTGGAGGACAAGCAAGAGTGGCTCAAGGTCCAGCATGCGGACGGAGACGTGGGGTGGGTGCACAAGAGTCTGGCATGGGGGTATTAGAACCCCCAATCTGGAGGTGTGAAGAAGCTTACAGCGCGCAGATTTCATCCAACCGGCGGTCGTACATCTTCCCGATCCCATAGTCTTGGCGTCTTAGAAATCTTTCCTGGGACGGCCCTATAATCTGCATTTCACGGTGTTCCTTCTGAACCTCAAGGGCAATCTTCATCTCCTTTGTACAACCCGTGCTGAACGTGGCATCCTTGCCCACCCACTCAGGAGGAACCCTGGTTTCCATGATCTGGAAGGCCTTCACGATATCGTCATATCTCTGGAATCGCCATATGTCTATCATTCCACTTCGCTGAACAATTTCCCACATATACATCAGGTCATCCGCATCCATTCCTGGCTCGTAGTGCTCTGACGGGTTGATAATAAACGTGCTATGTGACTGGTCTTTGAGGTACTGGGTATAGACAGACATGATTCTTTTTGCCATGGCCTGTTTGCCCGGGATAGAGCCGATGATACCGCTGTAAAATATGACTGTCATACCTTGCTGTTTGGCTTCTTCCATCTGCGAGATAATTGTTTGGGCCTTGTTTTCGAGATCTCTGTGGGAGAACTTGATGACGGAGGGGTGTCTGGCCTTGTACCAGACTGAAGTTGAGCCGTTTTCATCTTTTGCAACGCTGTAAACATCCTGGGTGAACCGGAAGTGTGTATCAAAAAAGCGCCGTCTTTGATCAGGCCCCTTGGAGATGACACCATCCACTTCCTTGAAGACCCGGGCAAAGGTCGTCGAGGTCAGCAGAAGGTTGAGGTTCTCACGAGTACCGTCCGAGATGGCCATGATGTTCTTGTCGCTTTTCAAGATATTGACCAGGTCATTCTTGCCCAGGCTCTTCTCTTGGATCAAAAGAACGCCTTCGAGTTCCCGGGAAAGCGTCTCTTCCTCTTCAGCATCGAAACAGTCAATCTTAGTAAACAAAGGGCCGTCCTTAAACGCCACGATGATCTTGTGGCCCAGTTGTGTGAGGTATCTTATGATGGCGAGGTCCACGATTACTTCGCCTGCTTCATCAGCGAGCCACAGGAGCTTTTGGGGCCGGGGGACACCTGAGACATCATTCTCTCTATGAACCCCCAAGAATTGCCACAATGGCTCGACACCGTCTCCGGTGAGAGGAAGGTTGAAGAGTCTCAGATAATCCTCCGCTGTGTATCGCAAGATCTCATCAGATTCCCAGAGTGTACGATCTGCCGACAGGACAAAGAGCCGACGCAGTTTCAAGTAGTCCACGCGCTCCTTGACATCATCAAGACCCGTCGGAGCGGAAAGGAGAACAGCATCATCAATGTGGTTTAGCGCTGTCTGAAACGCCTCTGAGTTAAGTGCTTGAAAGGCCCGCGTGTTTCGCTCAGCTTTTTCGGCTGCATAGGGGTCCTCTATCTGGGTACGATCAATGTAGATTTTTAGAAGTCGCTTTTCCAACCTGGAGGGGATCATCAATCCATCCCGAGTCTCGTGTTCGTACTTGGTCTTCATAAGAGACTTCAAGAAGGTCTTGTCCCATTTATCCTCTATCTGGCGATCAACCAGGTCGAGTATCCGGCGGAGAACGTCATCATATCTTTCGTGCACAAACGGTGACTTTTCCCGTCTCATGATTGTGCCGAACATACGATCCGAGCACGGATAGTAACGTTCACCTTCCTCGGTATACACCATAAAACGCACCTGTTCTGGAGAGTATACACGATCGGGATAGGCATAATAATCGAGGTGGTTTTCGATGAAGAAAGTTGTGTACCAGGCATCCATGATCGGATCATGACCCGGGATGTAGGGGCGTTCGGGATCAAAGGCGGCTGTCTCCGTGTGACCCTGCCCGTTGGACTTCATGTCTCCCCCTTTTTTGTCTTTTGGTGAAATAATTAGGGTAGAGGGCCTGTCCGGTATCTGGGATCAGCCTCTTTGTTTCAGCAGCTTTGTCACGGATTCCTCTATCACATGACGTGGCTGCAACCCCACGAAATAATCACTGATCTTACCCTTGTCGTCTATTACGAAGGTGGTCGGAATCCCCCGGATCCCACCGTAATCGACAACTACCTCCCTGGTTCCTAGTACGATGGGATAAGTGATCCCGTAACGGTTAATAAATGGTCCTAGAACTGCGCCGGCTTCCATATCGAGAGAAACCCCTATGACCTCAAGTCCTTCACCATTGAATCTCTTATGAAGTTGGACAAAATCAGGAATCTCTTGGCGGCACGGACCACACCAGGTGGCAAAGAAGTTCAGGAGTACGACGCGGCCCTTTAGGTCGGTCAGACGATAGGTACGACCATTAAGATCCTTGAGTGCAAAGTCTGGGGCAGTATTGGAGGGGGGTCCACTTCTGTCTTCGCCACCGCCACATCCGCAGATCAGAAGGGCCATGAAGATGTTTACAAGAAGAGTCCTCGCCGTAGACTGCATGGTAGCTATCCTTTGAGGGGTCACAACTGGAACCTTTCAGTTCCAGGACATCATCGCTATTCGAACCAATATTCCCCGGTCAGTGGTCGAAGACCTCACCTCTCGTCAAGAACGCCACCAGATGCCTTTGCATATTGTTCGATCGTTTCAGCCTCTACCAGCCTAATTGTTACGTGAAGCCCAAGCATCTCCAGGACTTGCTCTCTCAAGTGCTTCAGTGTGCCTTCCAGGATTTTCACTTCATCCGAAAAAATAGTGTCATTCATCTCAAGCCATATCTCGGTTATGTCCTGGTAACTCTCTTTGTACAGGTGGATCAAAAAACGGGGAGAGAAGCCCTGGAAAAGCCCCTTTATTATCCGATCAATCTGAGCAGGATGTACTTTCACGCCCCGTATGGTGAGGACTTCCCCTGTGTGCCCTGTGATCCCGGACATGCGTGCAAGCGTTCGCCCACACGGGCACGACCCGGCCATCATAGACGCAAGATCTCCTGTCCGGAATCGGATAAAAGGAAAGGCTTTAGCCGTCAACGTTGTCAAAACCACTTCCCCTTCTTCACCTGGGGCGCATGGAGCTTCCCCATCAGAAGCCACGATCTCCAAAAGAAAATGGTCCTCAGAAATATGCAGCCCATCCTTTTCCATACACTCAAAGGCTAACCCCGGCCCCATGACATCGCTCGGCCCATAACCTGCTGTCACATCAATCTTGAATGTCGACTCCAACCTCTCACGCGTCTCCTGCTTCAGGGCCTCTCCCACGAGTACAATGGCCTTAAGGGCAAGGGCGCTGGTATCTATGTCGATCGCCTTCATGACTTCAACCATATGCATGGCATAAGAAGGTGTGGCAATGAACACCGACGTCTTGTAGTCTCGCGTGGCCAGAAGTTGTTTCGAAGTGCTCATGTGAGACATGGGCATCACAGAAGCCCCGATATTTTCTGCCCCTTCTTTCAAGGCTCGGCCCCAGTTGGACAGGCCAGGATTCAGGCAGATTTGAACCACATCCGTATCTGCAACTCCGCTGGCAGCAAGGAAACGGGCCGTGATTGTTCCTCTCGCTTTGAGATCCCTCATGGTGTAACCGACCACGACAGGCTTGGGGGTGGTCCCTGTTGAAGAGCTAATGCGGACAATGTCCCTGAGGGGCACGGCAAACATGCCGTACGGGTAATTGTCACCCAGATCTTCCCGAGTGGTAAAAGGAAGTTTTGTAATCTCTTGCACAGAACTCAAGGCACCCGGATCGATGCCGAGTTCATCGAACTCTTTTCTATAGAACGGGACATTCTTGTAGGCCCGGTTCAATGTGCTCTGGAATCGTTCCAGTTGCAACTGTTCCAGGTCTTCCCTCTCCATCTGCTCGTTCTCAGCATCCCATAATCTCAAGTCCGTTCCCTCCCTTCCCAGAATGTTTTATAGTCTTTCCCAAGATATGCTCGTTTCACGTCACTATCATTCATGAGTTCATCTGAGGGTCCTTGCAGGACAACCCTGCCGGTTTCCAAGACATACCCGCGATCTGATATCGTGAGAGAGGCCCGAGCGTTCTGCTCAACCATCAAGACAGTCACACCGCTCCTGCGAAGTTCCGATACGGTATTCATGATATCCTTCACAATCAGAGGGGCCAGTCCCATGGAAGGTTCGTCCAGCAGCAGGAGCTTCGGTTTGGCCATGAGAGCCCGGCCAATGGCCAGCATCTGCTGCTCACCACCGGAAAGGGTCCCCGCAATCTGTCCTAAGCGCTCTTTCAGACGCGGGAAAAGTTGAAAGACCCAGTCTAGATCCCCTGCAATGGCTTCCTTTTCTTTCTTCTTAAAACGAAGGAACGCTCCCAGCTCCAGATTCTCCTGCACCGTCAAGGGGCCAAAGATCTGCCTCCCTTCCGGTACTTGGCTTATGCCGGCAGCAACGACTTTTTCAGGACGAAGCTTATTGATCACCCTGTCCTCAAACTTGATTTCACCTTGGGAGCAACGGATCAGCCCTGAAATCGTATTCAATATCGTAGTCTTGCCTGCACCATTTGCACCAATCAGGGAAACGATCTCGCCGGGTTGGACATGAAGCGACACATTATCGAGGGCCTTGATCCGACCATAGTATGCGTGGAGATTCTTGATCCTAAGCATAAGATTCGTCCCCCAGGTACGCCGTGATGACTTCAGCGTTATCCTGAATCTCCCGTGGGGTCCCTTCTGCTATCTTTGTACCGTAGTTAAGAACGACGATCTCATCAGAGATGTCCATTGCCACGTCCATATTGTGTTCCACCAGCAAGACGGTTATTCCAATATCCCGGATCTTTGTGATGAGCTCGCACAGCCCCCGGGCTTCACCAGAGTCAAGACCCGAGGCTGGCTCATCCAGCAGGAGAAGTTTCGGCTCGGTAGCCAGAGCCCTGGCAATCTCCAGGTAGCGCTGAAGACCAAATGGAAGCCCGGAAGAATCTTCATGAACGCGCTGGCTTAGGCCTACAAATTCAAGAAGCTCCAGGGACCGGTCCACGATCTCCTTCTCCTCTCCGCGCGCCGACGGCAACCTGAACGCATTCGCAAATACGCCGGTCCTTGTCCTGGAATGCCGCCCGAGCATGACGTTCTCGATAACGGACATGTTCTCAAAGAGCTCAACACTCTGAAATGTGCGGGCAATCCCTTTCTGGGTAATAACGTGTGGTTTCAGGCGGTCTATCCGTTCTCCGAGAAACCATATCGCCCCTTCCGTAAGGGACTCAACACCCGTCACAATATTATAAAGAGTTGTCTTGCCCGCACCGTTTGGCCCGATGAGAGACTTGATCTGGCCCCGGGTCACTGAAAAAGAAACATCAGCCAGGGCTGCCAGGCCCCCAAAGGATTTGCTTGCGCCATCTATTTCAAGCATCTTATCCATTGTCGAGGCTCTTTTTAACACAGTTCAAAATGGAGTCAATATCTGCTTCGGAGTTGTCTAGAAAGATGACGAAGTAGTACGGATCACCCGATCTGCCCTCTACATACCCGGCTCTCGTCCTGATGCCTCTCAAACTGCCTGTTTTGTAAAGAACCCGGCCGTCACGGACCAGGAGGGCGCGATACGGCTCAAACCGCCTCAAAATAGCAAGCATATCCAGGGCTGAAAGCCGGTTCTTTCTTGAGATCCCCGACCCCTCTGTAATCTCAACACCGGTCAAGTGCAGGACGTCTCGGGAAAAGTCAGAAAGTACCCTTACCCCTTTGGCCAGCGTGCCGGGCGGGCCGTGCACATGGGCACCGAGGGCGATCAGAATCTCATTGGCCATGAAATTGTTCGAAAACTCAAACATCTTCTTCAATGCCTGTTCCAGGGTGAAGACTGAATTATATGTGTAAACCAGCCGGTCTCCAGGAATTACCGCTCCTGCGCGGACTTCGCCCTGACACGCATTTCCTGCCTCTTCTAAGAAGTGCGCCAAGAGCTCCCCGGCATGGCGCGCGGCCTCATGCCCTTGGTGGGAAAAGGCATAACGGCCCTTTCTTGAGCCCAGCAATCGGATCTTCTTGAGGGCAAGCGGTGTCATCGGGGTCTGGGGTTCTGCCGAGACAATCCGGCCTCTGTCGTCCCGCTTGAAAAAGACAGTATTGAAATTGGCACACAATGCCCCGTTGGGGGCGTCATACGGATTGGTGGAAGAGCCGACCCCCGGAATGGTCTCATCCGCAAAATAGGTGTCATCAAGGACAAGATCGTTGACACGCTCAACCCTGGAAGCCAGGGCTTGAGCTATCTCCTGCCACACCTCGGAAATAAGGAGCGGATCCCCATACCCCTTTACCTTCAGGTTCTGGTCTTCGTCCTGATAGAATTCGGTGCGGAATCTGTACGATTCTCCCAAATGATGAATCGCTGCAAGGCCTGTTAGCACCTTCAGGGTCGACGCAGGTACAAATTTTCTGGTTTCATTCTTGCTGTAAATGATTTTGCCTTCGGGGCTGGCTACCAGCAGGGCATCCTGAGAAGAGATTCGGCTCAAGCAAGAAGATGATTCCCCTGCCTGGGAGATGCCGGGTTGCAGCAGCCATACAGCACAGACCAGCAGGACAAAACAGCGTGAAGGCAGTATTCCCCTCAAAACGTTGGAAACTAGTCTGGTGTGGACCTTATATCTTTTGGGAATCATAATCATGGCACAAAAGCACAGACACAAATCCAGTCGGATAATTGCTTGAAATCATAGGAACTCGCATGTGGTGAGTCAAGGAAAAATCGGCATTCGCTCGTCACTATCATGAAACGAAACTGTAATAGCCCGGCACCTGGAACAGGCTTGACCTTCTCAAGGGTCATTCGCGTGCGCCCATTCTCGGTTCACACACCTCGGGTTTTGATCCCGTTTTTGATAATCTCGAATATCTGAAAGCGAAGATTCTTCAAGGTCACTCGCCAAACCTTTGATCGCGCACCAGACCATTCTGTAGGGGATTTGCAGTGCATATCACAGTCAGACTTTTGCGCGAGAACCTGCTCAATTGATCGACCGGGTGGGTGTTGTCAAGTGGCGTGCGAAAAAGGAGGTTGGAATGGGGCAAGAGGGACGTTCATCGTCTTCACATGAGTTTTAGCCAATCGTAATTTCTAACGGTAGATGTACTTCACGCTGTAAAGCCGGCCATTGAAGAAATACTCACCCCAGTAGAGCTCGCCACCTCGAATGTGGACCCGATAATTATATACGCTCTCCCTGCCGTTCTGATCCACCAAATAGAGGTTTCCTTGCCTTAAGCCGCCCACAACCTTCCAGCGGCCACGGCCCTGCTGTTCTCCTGTCGCACCCCAATTTCCGGTCTGGTAGCCGCCCTGGTCCGTGAATTGCCCACTATAGCCGGCCTCATAGGCTTCTTCATAGGTACCGTCGGGCTTCAGAAATAGGTTGGTTAGTGTATTCGTCGTGACGTGGTCCCAGCGCCCGGCAAATTTGTACAATAGCGCCTGAGTACTGGGGCTGTCCTCATCGATGTGTCCCTGGGGCCGGGCATAGGGAGGCGGCCAGCCCTGATCGGGTATCTGTGTCTGTCGACCCTGCGTTGCGGGTTGTCCCGATTCTTCTCCGGTCCCAGCCACTTTCGGTTTTCTCGCCTTCTGGCACTGCGTGACCGAACCGTCAGGTGAGAAAACGATGAGGGTACCGCTCTCCAACACGAAGAAGTAGTCTACCGGACTGTTGCTTTCCATGACCCGTATCACACCAGGGCCAAGCTGGTAATCGAAGGCCTCGCCGTCATAAAGCAGCTGTTGTTCCGACTTAAATTCTAGAGAGCCCTGCTTACCGTCTTCCTGGCACTGCCAGTAGCCCTTCAACTGGGTGTAGACTTCCGCAGAGGCCAGTGGTGCGGTGAACAGCAGGGCGAGGGTAAAAATAGTCAGTGTTGTGGTTTGGACTCTGGAATTGATTTTGTCGTACACTTTTTTCATGTGCTACTCCCTCCTGAAAGTGCTGCCTCACTGCTTCAATGATAAATACTGGAACAAAACGTATAAAGGAGTCAAGTCTACGGTTGACGGTTAGTCAGAACGAGAATTCTCCACGTGAAAAAGCCGGCAAGTCAGGCTTTCGGATCACTGACCGGTTACATACACCTATCCAATTGACATATCAAGATATTTGCCAGGTAGCGGTGTGTAACGAAAGATGATACTTTTACGCGAGAACCTGGTCAATTGACCGGCCGGATGTGTGTTGTCAGGGGCTGAGAAAAGGGCGCATCCGGGCTCTTTGACTTAAAAAGGCGGGTTTGTTATTGTGGCGGCCGGAGTTACGTGAAAGGCATGAAGTAACCGTGTATTCTTCCTGTTAACGGTTGATTGACATGAAAGTGGAGCAAACGCTCAATTGAAACACGTTGCTTTGGTTTCAACACCTTGGCCCCTTTATAGCCGCCCTTCCATTCAGCTTGGTGCCCTCAAGGCCTATTTGAGAGCGCAGTTTCCCGAGTTAAACGTTCACGCCCTTCACTTCTATCTTAAACTGGCCGAATCCATAGGATACAAACTGTATGGCGCCATCTCGGAAAGGACCTGGATAGCTGAATCCGTGTATGCCGCCCTGCTCTATCCTGAACGTGAAAAAGAGATTGAAAGGGTCTTCTGCC
>JBEQLC010000340.1:0-633 GCA_040326175.1 Desulfobacteria bacterium
ATTGAAACAGGGGTAGATGATTCAGCCATGCCAGCCTGGAGTCAGGCGCATGGGGGTCCATTAACTGGACAAGAGATAGATGATATCGTGGCTTTCATCCTCACCTGGAGCGGTACTGCGACTTCATCTGAAACAGTGGAACCAAGCCAGGGACCCTTAACCGGTTGGCCGGTATGGCTGATCATTATTGGGGTCTTTGTTCTGATTATTGTTGCCGTCGTTTATTACAGCCGGCAGAGTCAGGGGGAAGATTGACACTCGCCATTACATGAGGTATCCTCAATAGTGAGTTGCCGGGTGGGTCCGGCGCGGCAGAAACCTGCGAACTCCGTCAGATCCGAGAGGAAGCAGCGGTAAGTAGGTCCCTCTGGGCGCCGCCGGGTTGCCTGCCTGGCTGCTCTTTATTAAAAGTGAAAGGGCTGCCGTGTGTATGGCAGCCCTTCTCATACCCCCTGTGCCCGGTTAATTAATCAGCTCACTTCTGCAAGCGAAGTGTAGCTGGTAAAACCATATTCAGATCCTCATCATACATAACATAGGTATCAGCGGTACCACCAACCTCCACATTCCAACCGATCACCTGACATTTAAATGCGTCCTCGGAGCCTGTACCCAGCAGATCGATACTCGCAC
>JBEQLC010000341.1:0-631 GCA_040326175.1 Desulfobacteria bacterium
CTATGAGTTCTGCCTTATTCATGTGAGCCTCCTGCAATGTCACCTAAATAAATATTATAAACGATTAGTAAAGAAAGTCAATCAATATTGATCGCTTTCCAAAAATTGTTTGAGCAGTACTATGATACATGATGACGACCATTCTTTTTATAGAACAAGTTATTCCTTTTGTCAATTGCGAGGTAGGGTCTTCCTTGTCTAATCCAATCGGTTTGCTTGTTCAGAGAGTTGTTGGAAGGAAAATAAACATTTTCATATAGCTCCCCTTGACCCCGTCTTGAAGGACGGGGGTTCTGCCTTACGGCAGCACTTCGTGCGCGGGGAGCGAGCCGGTCAACCGTCTGTTTATGAGAGTCTCCTGAGTCTTTTCCTTGCCGCTTCGAATCTTGGATGATATGTTTTGTCAGCTATTGCTGAAAGCCTCTCAGGAATTACGCCAGGAGGAAACCTGTGTGAGAACAAGGATAAGACTGGGGATTAGCACCTGTCTGTTGGGTAAGCCGGTCCGGTATGACGGTGGTCACTGCCTGGACCGATTCCTAACTGATACACTCGGAAAGTATGTTGAATATGTTCCCGTATGTCCTGAGGCGGAATGCGGTTTAGGCGTTCCACGGGAATCCATGCGCCT
>JBEQLC010000342.1:0-621 GCA_040326175.1 Desulfobacteria bacterium
TATGGGCTTCGGCAAATAAAATGCTCATAGACCTTAAATCGAAATATAGGCCTGAATGAGACTGAAGCAGTAAAATTGACCTGCCCCCACTTTTTGTGCCACCTTTTAAGTCTGAAAATTTTACACTAAATTTACATCAAAACGAAAAAAGGGAATTGGCGTGATTTCCAATTTCCTGTAATCATAGGATAAATCAATTTATAGAATGGTGGAGGCGGCGGGAGTCGAACCCGCGTCCGAAAATATTCCGCAAAGGCATCTACATACTTAGCCTGAATACTTGCTTTCGCCTGTTCAAGTCTCCTCCAGGCAGGATTCTTGAGAGACTATCCTGTAAAAAATTCGCCAATCCGTTAACAGGAAATCAGGACCGGCTATCCTGCTAGTCGACGCCCTTACCGGATACGCAGGAATAATCCGGCAGGACGTTAGCCTTTAAGCGGCTAAAGCGTAATTATAATCGTCTGCGATTATGTTTAGTTCCCTGTCTTTTTTACAAGCCGACAGGAGCTTGGTATGCAGCCGGTGCTTCTTTATCCCCGTCGAAGCCGTTTCGCCCCCAAATTGTGTTTCGCAGATCTATTTTCTAAAAGAGCATTATATCTTAATCACTCTTGAAGC
>JBEQLC010000343.1:0-621 GCA_040326175.1 Desulfobacteria bacterium
GACACTTTAATTTAGGAAACCTATTGGCTAGCCAGGGGGAATACGACAAGGCAATGAAACACTTTGAAGAGGCCTTGCGTATTCAACCCGACTTTGCAGAAGTCCGTAACCGTCTGAAAAACTTACGAGAGCTTGCTATAGGTCAGTAATTCCTATCGAGAGCGCTGAGCTGAAGCTTTGGCCATTAAGGAGTGCCCTAATTCACCCAACTCCAACTCAAGGTCGTGCCATATTATCCTTAGATTCAAAGCTGTAGTCCTGGACTGAAGCTCTCTGGTATCAATCACGAATCAGGTCAGGTTGAAGATAATGCCATATTATCTCCAATCCTGGTCAGCCCCAGAAACTTATGATATGAAACTGCTATCTTGAAGTCCCTAATATTGAAGATAATGGGAAGGAATCTCTATATTCAGTCCGCATTTGATATCGAGACTAAAGCACTATGGGATCAACTTATGGATAACTCAGGCAATTGCTGAGGCAGTGAGAGAAGAATGGTTCCGAGACCATTTTTTGCTAAAGTTTTCTCAATTCCAGCCGATAGACTTATTGTACACCCATGGAATGGGTTTCTATCCCACCATGACGCTTGAAAAAGGCAAACCACACGAAAGCGTG
>JBEQLC010000344.1:0-621 GCA_040326175.1 Desulfobacteria bacterium
GAGCAGCCTCGAGCGGGCGGACATATTGGTGGAAGATTCGGAGGACGCTTCCCGCTGGAGATTGAAATCGTAAATAAGGGCATCTCTCGCCCGTTCCCCCGCTCTGTGATCTTTGTGGGAGATAAAATCTAAATTGAGGTGGTCCCAGATGATAATCCACCCTACAATATCAGTTCTCTTCGTGGTTGGTGACGACGACGTATCTCTGCAGCCTTTTTTCTCCTACCTGCAATCAATGCAGCACATGAGGCTGACGGTCGAACCACAATTGCCTCATGATCTGGACCGCTTTGATGTGGTTGTTACCACAAATCCAGAGGCTTATGTGGCTGTACCGGACCCACTGATACAGTTCGTCCACTCTGGCGGCGGTTGGCTGGGATTGCTGAACCCATCTGACGATCCATTGCCGGAAATGTTCGGGGCTCAACCCACCCCAGCAAAACCAACGAGCGAATTGCGGGTTTTGTTCAAAAACCCGGATAACCCCATGGCTAAAAGATTGCCCGATGCTTTTTACGTGAGCGACAGGCACCAGGCTCTCGACAACAAAGCCGAAGACGTCGAGATAATTCTTTACGCGGACTGGCGTTACCAGCATAGCCCTGTACTCGTCCATAG
>JBEQLC010000345.1:0-618 GCA_040326175.1 Desulfobacteria bacterium
CCCAAATGTGCTTTGATAAAGCTTCAGGAAGTCATGACTGGGATCACACCCTCAGGGTGTTTCGGCTGTGCGAAATGATGGGTCCCGCTGAAAACGCAGACATGGATGTACTTGGGGCCGCCGCCTACCTGCACGATATCGGGCGTGATTTTCAGGATGCTTCCAACGGCGCGATTTGCCATGCGGAAAAAGGTGCCCAAATGGCAGGACCGATGGTCACAGCGCTTCCGCTTTCAAAAAAACAAAAGCAAAATATCATTCACTGTATACGGTCCCATCGCTTTCGCAATCACCACAAACCGGCCACAACCGAAGCAAAGGTGTTGTTTGATGCCGACAAACTGGATGCCATCGGCGCCGTAGGGGTGGCCCGGGCCTTTCTTTTTGCCGGCGAGGTGGGCGCGCGGCTGCATAACCCGGACCTTGATGCTGAAAACACCAGGCCCTACTCTGTCGATGACACCGGATACAGAGAGTTTAAGGTCAAGCTCTGTAAAATTAAAGATCGAATGCTGACTGCAGAAGGCCGCAAATGGGCCCGTGAGCGTCATGCATTCATGCATGATTTTTTTAACCGCTTTTTAGCAGAATATGAAGGAAAGAGGTAACCATTATGAG
>JBEQLC010000346.1:0-607 GCA_040326175.1 Desulfobacteria bacterium
GTGTTCCAGTAGAAGATAGGGTCTGCTATTTCCACCAGTTCTTCATCTTCCTCTTCGTCCAAAAAGTCAAGATCATCATCGAACTCTTGTTCCGTTTCCCCATGTTTTTGTTCGGTTTGACTTACCATATAAGATTCTGGGTCGTGATTCTGATAAGACGACGTGCCTTCCGATGCAAGGGAAGAGGAGAGAGACTTGTGGACGAACCCGACTGAGAAAATAGCGGAGAGTACAATAATCAGTAAAAGACGTTTCACGAGATCCTCCTCCCTCTTATTACCCGGTGCCCAACACTTGTTACGTTATTTATGGATAGGCACTATCTAAGTTGTTTTACTAGACGCAACTGGTTAAGGTTGTTTGGCAGCCGCTCATAGAGTATCTTGTCCATGCACTCGTGGATCAGGCACAGCCCCGCGCCTCCTGGTTGGTTGGGTGAGGGTGCCGGGGGCTGTACGTCGAAGACCCCATCTGCCGCCTCTCCGTCGTCCCTCAATACGAACTGAAGTTCTCTTTCTGCCAGCACAAGATCAAACTCTATGGTGTGATCGAATTCGTTTTTCAAGCTGTGACGGATGATGTTGGTGACCGCCTCGACTATGGCAAG
>JBEQLC010000347.1:0-605 GCA_040326175.1 Desulfobacteria bacterium
CTCTAATTAAAATTTACTTTTGCATTTCTTCGCACGGACCTTAAAAATAACTCCAGAGCAAATCTCAATTTTAATTATATAGCGCCAACAAGTGGTTTCATATTTGTTTTTCTCAACCCATTCATTACCATTCGTGTCTATCCAAATTGATGGACACTGAATTCCTATCATTCGAATGGTAGGAGCGCGCCCGTAAAAATTCAAATCGTGTATGTGAATTGATTAACCAAAAAAGATGGGAGGTTAAAATGGACGGAATAACTGCAATGCTGGGAATTGTTGCTTGTTTTGCTTTGATCTGTTGGGTAATACTCCGTTCTGTGCGAAAAAGCACTTGATGCTGAACTTTAAATGCTGGCGAAACGTTTAGAACCCATCTCAAAAATGCGTCTAAGTGCCCATGGCTGTGTTGCCCCGCCAAAGCGGGATTTCACATCTATTTTTATGAATATTAAGGAGTTCATCAGATCGGCTCAAAATGCTCACATACTAACGTGTATGCTCGTATACACGACTTTTTCGCCGAGCCGCGCCTTTTTTATTTGAAGATTTTTAAAGAGGTTTTTAGAGCGATCATATCAAAATGTTTGTCGCGGTGCAGTATG
>JBEQLC010000348.1:0-587 GCA_040326175.1 Desulfobacteria bacterium
GTGTGAGGGAACAGCTGAATTTGATTTTCAAAGACAAAGAGAGGAAGGAGAAGACTACATCCCAGGCAGTTCCGGGGGCTGTTTCATCAGCACTCTGCTTAACTAAGCGGTCTTGCGGGACTTAGGAGAAAGTCTAGGAAGAAATAATCGGTATCACTCACCAAGCGTGAAAGGCAGGGCCATTTCAGGCGAGCCGATCGCTTAACGTGTTGAAAACTTCTTAACATTTGTCCCCCTATCGGGTAGAAAGAATCTGGTAGGGGGATTTTTTTGCTCAAAGGACCAAACCAGCTCGATGAACGTGTCCCGATAGAGGTCGGCACGATTCAGGTCAATTTCTGCAAGAATCCGCAATGCCAGAATTTCGGCATTCCGGCTAGCACGACAAGACAGCCCAGAGGCCGAGGAGCAGTTCGGCGAATTTGGGCCGACGCTGGTCTGGCTACGGCCCCTACAAACCGGTTATGGTTGGCAAACTGCTGGATATCTTCCGCGTCTTCTACAATTTCGTGGAAGTGGGCAGGGACAAACAGACCCCGGCAATGCGGTTGGGGCTGGCAAAGGGCAAGATAACTATTGAGAACATT
>JBEQLC010000349.1:0-583 GCA_040326175.1 Desulfobacteria bacterium
GGTCAAATGGCATGATCCTGTTTTTTTCCGCACTTTCCTTGCGGCGGCCCTGGAACATTCCGCAGTCAAGCAGGATCCGGTCATTTTCGGCAGTCAATAGATGCATCGAACCGGTCACTTCCCGTACCGCCCCGTAAGACGTCAGGTGCATAAAAAGCCTCCTTATGAAATGCTTCGCAGAAAACGGAAACCCGCGGAGAACGCCGCTCATCGTAAAAAGGGCCATTTATGGATGGAAACCAACTATATGTTGCGGTTACGCCCTATTCAGGCCCGTTGAATGCAGCTCACAACTGAAATTTCTGACAAAGCCAAGGTATCAGAACCATATTGAAACGCCAATCTTTCTTTTGTTCTGATCTTGCGGCATGACACTCACAGGAACCCACGTTGAGACACTGATGCCCGGGTTCCTTCTTGAGTGCAAAGTTGTACGCTTGGGCATATTTCGGTTCGAGTTTAATTGTCTGGTTAGGGTCTTGATAGTCCCCTGATGCTGGCCCTACGGACCGTGAAAAGCTCCTCGGTTGTTATAGGCTTTGGCATATTCTTGATTGAGGCATGAAAGGAGATGGATGCCGGC
>JBEQLC010000034.1:0-10847 GCA_040326175.1 Desulfobacteria bacterium
ACGCACGTAAAATAAAAAGACCTAAGCTCATTCTCACTAAGAGTTTCTTCTCCGCCTAATGCGGATAAACGTCAAGCACTATAGGCAGTAGTTAACTTTCTTTTTCTCTATTGACCAGCCTTTCTTAGCTGGGGGAAAAGGATTACTTCACGTATAGAGGCCGAGTCGGTTAGCAACATCACAAACCGATCGATTCCAACGCCTTCGCCAGCCGTCGATGGCATACCGTATTCCAGTGCCACCACGTAATCCTCATCCATATGGTGAGCTTCCTGGTCACCATCTTCTCGGTTGGCAACTTGATCCAGAAAGCGTCTTTTCTGGTCAGACGGATCGTTCAATTCCGAAAACCCGTTAGCAATTTCTCGTCCTCCAATAAAGAGTTCAAATCGCTCGGTTATGTCAGGTTCTTCGCTGCTCCTCCTTGCAAGAGGCGAAATCTCTACAGGATAGCCCACAACAAACGTTGGTTCAATCAGCTTAGGTTCTACCAACACGTCAAACAGTTTCATCAGGACATTGCCAGCTCGCCTTGTTTTTTTGATCTCAACACCTTTTGATCTGGCAAAGTCGAGCAAACCTTGTCGATCGTTCCACATAGAAGGCTCAATACCACCCAGTTCGCTCAAAGCATCTTTAAGCGTTAACCGGCGCCATGGCCCAGTCATATCGATCGTGTTCCCCTGGTACGTAAAGTGTGTCTCTCCCAAAACCCGCTGTGTCACAAATCGAAACATCTCTTCGGTCAGGGACATCAGATCTTCGTGAGTGGCGTAAGCTTGATAAAACTCCAACATGGTGAACTCGGGATTGTGCCGGCTTGAGATTCCCTCGTTTCTGAAACTGCGATTGATTTCAAAAACCCGTTCAAACCCTCCTACTACAAGTCGCTTCAAATAAAGCTCTGGTGCAATCCGCAAAAAAAGCTCCATCCCTAAGGCATCGTGGAAGGTCTTAAAAGGAGTTGCCTCAGCGCCCCCTGGTACGGGTTGCATCATGGGAGTCTCAACCTCTAAGAAACCTCGCTCCAAGAGAAAATTACGAAAGGATTCAATTATACGAGCCCTCTTAATAAATACATCCCGAACATTCGGGTTCATGAGGAGATCAAGGTACCTTTGGCGGTACCGTTTTTCTGGATCCCTCAACCCGTGGAACTTCTCCGGAAGCGGTCTGATAGCCTTACAAAGGAGCCGAATTTCCTTGGCAAAAAGGGTCCACTCACCGGTCTTCGTCTGAAACACATTTCCTTTAATTCCAATAAAGTCGCCAACATCAAATTGTTTGAACAAGGCGTATTGTTCTCTACCGATCTCGTCTCGTTTTATGTACGCCTGAAGCTGTCCGGTATAATCTCTAAAATGAATGAAAGCCGCCTTTCCAAAACCTCTGAGTGCCATGATGCGGCCTGCCATGGCAAAGATTGCGGTACTCTCCTCGCCCTCTTTCAGCTGATGAATGTGTTCCCGCACACCATCAACCCTGTGTGACACCTCAAAGTCGTTGGGATAAAGCTCAATATTCTGGTCGGCTAAACCCCTTGCTTTTTCGCGTCGCTGGCGGATTATTTCACTCGTTTCGTCCATGCAGCAACGAGATCCTTTCGAAGATCGTTATTTATCTTCACAAATCGTCATTTTATGAATAATTTGCGACTTAAAATCCCTACAGTCCCCATAAATCACGGTAAATCGGGATTTATGGGGATTTATGGGGACGGGTAATGCGTTCTCTGTTGCAGTTCAGCTAACGTATTTGCCTGGAGGTGTCAAGGTAAAAGGCCTGGCAGGTCTATTCTCTTGAGGTATACGGTGAAGGTACTCCCCTGGCCCTGCTGACTCTGAACGTCCATGCGTCCGTTGTAAGATTCCAGAAGCCTGTAGACAACTGAAAGTCCCAAGCCGGTGCCATGCGATTTGGTGGTGAAGAAGGGATCGAAGATCTTGGCGATTGTATCGTTTGACATCCCACAGCCATCGTCTTTCACGGTCACTTGCACCATATCTTCTGAAACCTTTGAGGAGACTTGTATGGTTCCCGTCCCTTCAATAGCCTCAGCAGCATTCAAAAGTAAGTTCCACATGATCTGGTGTGTATGCTTTGAGTCCATCTCTGTCCACACCTCGGGAGCAAGATCCTGGACCACGGTGACCCTATTCTGCCAAATGCCGTTTTTTCTGAAGAGCTCCAAGGTGTCTTCAACCGCTGAACTCAACTCTACCGGTGCTATATTGTCTGATGTGGGACGTGCAAAAAGAAGGAAATCGTTTGCGAGGGCGTTAAGCCGGTCTGTTTCTCTCAGCACAATATCCATTAGTTTGTTGGCCACTGGAGTGATGTCCACCCCTTTCTTGAGCAGCTGGATCGAGCCACTCATGGATGCCAGGGGATTTTTCATTTCATGGGCAATACCGGCAGCCATCTCGCCAACGGCGGCCAACTTTTCCACCCTTTTCACATGATCTTCCATGTTCTTGAACGCAGTTAAGTCTTGAAAAATCAACAAGTTACCTGTGGACTTCCCATCAGGCTCTTTCAACAAAGACACAGAAAAGCCCAAATAGCCGATTGTCCCGTCTTTCTTCTTGAATTCCATTTCATAACGGTATGGCCCCTTCTTGAGAGAAGCATCTGATGAGGTCACATGTTCCACCACGTCCGGGAAGATGCTGGCCAAAGGCCCTCCCAACACTTCTTCTCGATCAAACCCAGATATCTCCTCGGCTGCCCGGTTAAAGGTGCTTATGATACCTTCAGAGTTCAAAGTAAGAAGGCCGCTGTCAATACTGTGTATAATACTGGCACTAACGGCCTCCAGCTGTTCCAGATCTTTCTGTTTCGCCTTGAGCTGCTTCTCCGTTCTGAGGGTCTGTTGTGCAAGAGAGCTGCTCAGAAAGGCGACCAGAAAGCAGGCCACCATAGTCATGAGGATCTTGTAAAACACATAGGACCCCTCATGGTCCTGGATACTCAAGGCAGAATCATAAAACGGTGTCAGTATTCCGTAGTATTCCAGATCCATCATGACCCCGTACTGCACACTGCACAGGGTCGCCGTGATCATGCTCCCTTTCTTGTACAGAAAGATACAGGCGTAAACAATGACTACCAAATAAAGGAAGGAGAACACACTATCAAAGCTGCCAGTCACATATATCAGGAAACTGACAAACAGGGTGTCCAGCCCGATTTGAACATAAGCGAACTTAAGACTGGGGCCGAGTCGCTTAAAGATTATAATGTATGCAAAGGTGAGAAGATAGACAGCTGCAATCAGTCCATAGAGAACGAGGAGGGGTGGGGCAAGCGATGCACGATCCTTGAATTGGACCAGAATGCTTGAACCCAGGAGAACTGTGACAAATATGACCCGCCAAAACATCAACCACTGGAGTCTTCTAAACAGAACGTCCTTGGAAGGCCGTTCCTTGGGAGCAACTCCAGCCACTGCTCTATCCGCCAACCACGCCTGCCATCTTGAAAATCGGCAGATACATGGCAATCACCAGTCCACCAATAGTCGTACCCAGAAATACCATCATAAAGGGCTCAATCATGGAGGTCAAACCTTCAACTGCGGCATCCACCTCGTCATCGTAAAAATCGGCGATCTTTCCAAGCATGGCGTCCAGGGCTCCTGTCTGTTCGCCGACTGCCACCATCTGCACCACCATGGATGGAAATACTCCACTTTCACCTAGTGGGTCTGCCATTGTGCGCCCCTGGGTGATACCCGAACGGACGTCATAGATGGCCCTCTCGACGGTCTTGTTGCCTGAGGTCTTTGCCACAATGTCGAGTGAATCCAGGATAGGGACACCGCTACTGATCATCGTGCTCATGGTGCGGGTGAACTTGGCCACAGCGACCTTGCGCAAGAGGGGACCGACGACCGGCAACTTGAGCACGATGTCGTCCGCCAAGGCACGCCCCTTTTCAGTGGCATAAAAACGCTTAAATGCATAACCAAGAAGCCCGAGTCCGATGATCATGTAGAGTATATTCCCTTTGACAAAGTTGCTAATGGCCACCACAATCTGGGTGGGAACGGGAAGCGTCCCTCCAAAGTCAGCAAACATCTTTTCAAATACGGGGATGACAAAGACCAGGATCACAACGATGACCAGGACTGCAATAACAAGGACGATAGCAGGGTAGGTCATGGCTCCCTTGACTTGTCTCTTGAGCTTCATGGCCTTTTCCATGTATGCGGAAACGCGGTTCAAAATGGTATCTAAGATACCGCCCACTTCGCCTGCCGCGACCATATTGACAAACAACTCGTCAAACACTTTTGGGTGTTTTCCCATGGCATCTGCGAGTGTCGCGCCCTCTTCCACGTTTTCCTTGACCTGTTTCAGAATTGCCTTAAAGGTCTTGTTCTCTTCCTGGGACTCAAGAATATTGAGGCTCTGAATCAGCGGGAGTCCGGCGTTGATCATGGTCGCAAATTGCCTTGAAAAGATCACCACGTTGGTTTGCTTTACCTTCGGCTGCATGAAGGAGACATTCTCAAAGAGATCCTTGCCCTTCTGCTTTACCTTGGTGGGTTTTATCTGCATACGACGCAACTGTGCGCGCACTGAATGCTCGTGAGGAGCCTCTATTTCACCCTTCTGGGCTGCTCCCGACCTGTCTTCTCCCTTCCACGTAAAGACCGGCATAGTTCACCTCACTCTGTTATTCATGGGATAGTTTGTTTGACAAAGCCCAACTACGTTTTATGTTTTTGATTTATCATAAACATTTATTGAAAACAAGAGGAGCTTCCTGCTCGGCTGATTGTTCAGATGCGTTTCGCCAATTGTCCCGATGCGTTCAGAAGAAAATTGCCCTCTTCAGAGAGTCCGGGGCGTCCAGAATCTTGTTGACAAGCTCAAAATGCGTTGGTAAAAACGCCAAGATTTTTGCTTCCGATGGACAAAATCATAAAATGACACAAAATGGAAAGGGGGTGATTCCGATGGTTTGTACTACTGTAAAAGAAAGCTTGGAGTGCATTTTCATGACAAAGAAAGGTTGTTCCTTTAATGGTGGCGGTTGCCACCCGATCGTGGAGGATTGCCATGGATGTAACCGCGCGTCAGAGTTTTCTTCCGGCTGGTATTGCACAGCCTGTCCGGATCCTTCGGTTAAGTGGAAGAATGGGGACTGCAACTTTGCCACCCATGTCACGAAGGAAACTCATGTCAAGAATGCCAAGATCAATCCACTCAAGGCGTCCAAGAGAAAGGGTCGATAAGCTTGGATATGAGTTATTCGTCACTGGCCATTGGTCACTGGTTATGAAAATAGCGGATCATAATCATGTGACCAATGGCCAGTGACTAACCCAACTTCTCCAGAGCATTCTCTATCCTATCGAGCCCCTCCTTTATTATTTCAAGCCCTGTTGCATATGAAAATCTTATAAAGTCTTCATCACCGAAGGCCATCCCTGGTACCAGGGCCACCCGGGCTTCGGTCAAAAGGTACTCGCAAAGGTCGACGGAGCCCTTTATCTTTTCTCCTTCTGTCTCGGCATTAAAATAATGGCTGAAATTGGGAAATGCGTAGAAGGCCCCGCCAGGCATATTGCAATGGACCCCTTTTATGGCATTCAATCGCTGCACTAAGTATTGTCGCCGCTCATCAAAAGCCTCGAGCATTGCCCTTATAGAATCTTGGGGTCCGTTCAGGGCCGCAACCGCAGCCTTCTGAGCTATCGAATTGGGGTTTGAGGTGCTCTGGCTCTGGATCTTGGTCATCCCTGCTATGACTTCGCGTGGTCCGGCCACATATCCGATACGCCAGCCTGTCATGGCGTAGGTCTTGGACACCCCATTCACGATAAAGGTCTTGGACTTTGCCTCCTCACTCACCTGGGCAATACTGTAAAAGGGTCTGTCGTCAAAAATCAGTTCCTCATATATTTCGTCTGACACGACCCAGATATCATGTTTTGAGATGACCTCGGTCAAGGCCCTTAATTCAGATTCAGTGTAAACCGAACCGGTCGGGTTGGAAGGGCTGTTGAGAACCAGCAATCTTGTCCCGGGTGTAATGGCCGCCTCGAGAGATTCCGGCGACATTTTGAAATCATTCTCTTCATCTGTGCCGACAACCACGGGATTAGCGCCGGCAAGCGTCACAATCGGTGGATAGGACACCCAGTAAGGAGCCGGGATGATCACCTCATCGCCTGGGTTCAAGAAGGCCTGAGCCAAGTTGTAGAGAACATGCTTTCCTCCGCACGAAACCATGACCTCGTCAGATTCATAATTAAGATTGTTGTCATGCCTGAATTTTTTCACAATAGCGTCTTTTAGCTCAGGAATACCGCCCACCGCCGTATATCTTGTAAATCCTTCCTCTATGGCCTGTACAGCCGCATCCCTGATGTGCCTAGGCGTATCAAAATCGGGCTCCCCAACCCCGAAGCTAATGACATCAATACCCGCTGCTCTCATCGACAAGGCCTTTGCATTCATCGCCAAGGTAGGCGACGGCTTGATATTGCTTATTCGCTCGGACATAATCATTGTTCCCTCCTCAAACCTCTTCAGGTACGCTACATCGAAGCCTTTTTTCTTGACCTAAGGAATCCAGGTGACTATGAACAATAAATCTATGGTAGCACAAAAACAACAACAGCTACACTTGCATTCTGTGACGTCCAGTACCAAAGATTGAAGCAAAAGGCAATTTCTTTGAAGCAAAAAAGACGCCTCAGTCATTTCATCCTGAAAATCAGAAGAACCCAGATTACGTCTGCGGGAAAATGGATGTTCTATTATGTCCTGATAGGCCTCATAGCCGGTCTGGGCGCAATAGCCTTTCAGTATCTATGCCAGGTAGGGCTGTATGTCTTCATGGATCAGATGGCAGGCTACCGTCCGCCCCAGCCGGCTGGAGAGTCCCACCTTTTTCACCCGACGGAGACACCCTTCAGACGCTGGATGCTTCTTTTTCTACCAGCTTTTGGAGGCATAATAAGCGGCTGGCTGGTCTATACTTTTGCTCCCGAGGCAGAAGGGCATGGTACGGATGCCGCCATCGATGCTTATCACAATAAGGGAGGGTTTGTCCGCGGAAGGATACCCTTTATCAAGACCATAGCCTCCGCCCTAACCATAACCACAGGCGGTTCCGGGGGCCGTGAGGGGCCCATTGCCCAGATCGGGGCCGGATTTGGCTCTTATCTTGCGACAAGGTTGAAGCTCTCTGATAGGGATCGCCGCATCATGTTGGCGGCAGGGATGGGCGCCGGTGTAGGAAGCATCTTCCGGGCACCACTGGCCGGCGCACTCTTTGCGGCAGAAGTACTCTATCGTGACCCGGAATTTGAATCAGAGGTTATTATTCCAGCCGGTATCTCTTCTGTGGTTGCCTACTGTCTGTTTTGCCTGGTCTTCGGCTGGGGTTCACTCTTTGAATCTCAGGATTTTGTTTTCCGAAACCCCTTGGAATTGGGTCCCTACATTGTACTCGCTTTTGTATTGGTTGGGGGCGGCATCTTGTACATCAAATCGTTTTATGGTGTGCACCGCTTTGCCAAGACCCTGAAGGTTCCAAATCATGTCAAGCCTGCTATCGGTGGCCTGTGTGCAGGGGCCATAGGTTTTTTTCTCCCTCAAACCCTGGCCTTTGGTTACGGATTTGCCCAAATGGCCTTGGACAATCAACTCCCCACGCTCCTTCTACTCGGCATCGCCCTGGGAAAAATACTCACCACCTCTTTTTCTATTGGTTCCGGAGGGAGTGGGGGGGTATTTGGCCCGTCGGTGGTGATCGGCGGAGCCCTTGGTGGAGCTATTGGCAGGATCTTTAATGCCATCATGCCAGGGATTGTCACTCAGCCTGGGGCCTTTGTGGTGGTTGGAATGGCCGGGTTCTTTGCCGCGGTATCCAATGCCCCAATCTCGACCATTATTTTTGTGAGCGAGATGACCAATTCGTATCACCTTCTGCTGCCTAGCTTGCTGGTCTGCTCGCTCGCTTACTTGCTTTCTCGAAGATGGACAATCTATGTGAAGCAAGTCCCAACCCGGATAGACTCTAATGCCCACCGCGGAGACTTCTTTGTAGACGTGCTAGGGACGATCAGGGTGAAAGAGCTCATGCCCCAGGTGAGACGAGTCGAAATGGTCTCCGAGCATATGCCCCTGGCTGAGTTCAGGAAGATGTTTTCTTCAACGGACCAGCACTATTTCCCGGTGGTGAACACGGAAAAGAGGCTTACAGGCATATTCTCCATTAACGATGTTCGAGGAGTCATCTTTGATCAGGAAATTGGAAATCTTGTGGTCATGAAAGATATCGCCAGTTCGGATATCATTGTCACAACGCCCTCTGAAGACCTCACTGAAGTGCTCAAGAAGTTTACCATTCGCAATCTTCACAGGCTCCCTGTGGTCAAAGATGAAGATCATGCGATTTTGCTGGGGATGTTGGACCGCAGGGAAGTGATCCAGTATTACAACCAAAGGGTCGAAGAGATAAAGGCAAGTCACCAAAGAGTAGATATTGAATCACACCGCGAAATAAGCCAACTAAAGAACATACCGGTGCGCCTCGCCATGAGACGGGAAATAGAGACCATACAGGCAGACATGCCAATTACTGAACTCAGGGTTTATCGTAGCAAACTGAATAGCTTTCCGGTGGTTGACGCCCTGGGGCGATTAAGCGGCATTCTCTCTCTGTATGATTGTGAAGAGTACTTCAAACAAAATACTGAGGAGACTTCGACCGCACAAGATGTCGCCACACGCGATGTGGTAACCGTGACCGAGGATGACAGCTTATTCCTAGCCCTTACCAGAATCACCCAGGGAGATTTCGCCATACTCCCTGTAGTAGACAAAGATCATCCCGAGAAACTCCTTGGCGTTATCAGCCTGAGGGACATCATGTCTACCTATGATGATATCGTAATTAAGAAAGGCGCCAGAGGAGAATCAGGTACTTAGATGGTGCTGAGATGGGTATTTGACATGCCTTAGGAAAAGCCCATGAGCAGGGGCTGTTATCCCTGCTTTTTTTCGGTCCTTTGACATCAGAATCCTCTCAAAATCTTCCGGCGATATTCTCCCCAGTCCCACATCAACAAGCGTTCCCACAATGTTTCGTACCATGTGCCGCAGGAACCCGTCCGCCTCAATGCTGAAAATCACGTAACCATCCGAATCTCTTCCGGTCAGGCTTACGTCTATCACAGTCCGGACAGCATGCCTTTGGGAGCTGCCGGTTGCTTCAAAGGCTGAAAAGTCGTGCCGGCCCTTCAGGCAAAGCATCGTTGTCCTGATTGACTCGAGGTCAAGCGGTTTCCTGATGTGCCATGCGTGCTGCCTAAAGAGGGCAGCCGGAAGCGATCGATTCAAGATACGATAATCGTAGACCTTGCTCCGGGCGTCGTATCGAGCATGGAAGATCTCTTCCACCAGCACACAATCTTTGATGACAATGTCTGGAGGAAGGAGGCTGTTCAAGCCCCTCAAAAAGATGTCAGACGTCAGTCTCGTCTCCACACAGAAGTTCGCGACCTGGCCGGTAGCGTGTGCCCCAGCGTCGGTTCGTCCTGATCCGATCAGGGTGACGGACCGTGCCGTCATCGTCTTTAACACGGCCTCTACGGTCCCCTGGATCGTACGCGTATGGCGTTGACGCTGCCAGCCGTGATAGGCCGTTCCGTCGTATTCTAAAAGAAGCTTAAAATTCGGCAAGGGAATACCTGACAGGGGTAGTGCCTATACTAATCTAGAGAGGAAACGGGGGCTGATCAAGCCCGGCTGTCTCGGGAAATCCGAGCATGATATTCATATTCTGGACAGCCTGACCAGACGCTCCTTTGACCAGGTTGTCGATCACTGAGATCAGGACCAGGCGCTTTGTTCCCTTAGCCACTTGGAATCCTATGTCGCAGTAGTTTGTGCCCCTCACGTATATGGTATTAGGAAAGCTACCCTTCGGATAGACCCGGACAAAAGGCTTATCTGCATAAAAGGACTCAAGGCAGGAAGCTACTTCCTGGGTAGAGACATCCTCCTTCAATCCAACATAAATCGTGGTTAGCATTCCCCTTGTTATGGGCACCAGGTGCGGCGTGAAAGTCACGCGGATCTTGCGCTCAGCAAAGTGGCTCAGAACCTCGTCCATCTCTGGGTTATGGCGGTGCTCGGCCACCTTGTATGCCTTTAAGGCTTCATTTACCTCGCAGAAGTGTGTTGTCAGACTGACCGAACGGCCAGCGCCGCTGGTACCAGACTTGGAATCTGCAATAATGCTGTCACAGTCGATGAACGGGGCCTTTATCAGCGGCAGCAAAGGGAGAAGAACGCTTGTGGGATAACAACCTGGGTTCCCAACCAGAGAGGTCTTCCGGATCTCATCAGAATAGAACTCGGGGAGCCCGTAAACCGCTGTTTTGAGCAAATCCTTGGCCTCATGGGGCTCATACCAGGCCTCATACACGCCAGGATCCTTGAACCTGAAATCTGCGCTCAGGTCTATGACTTTCTTTCCTCGATGAATCAGTCCGGGCACGGCTCCCATGGACGCCTTGTGAGGAAGTGCTGTAAATATGACATCTGCTGCCTCAGATACAGACTCTTCTGAAAAGGCCTGGCACGTCAGATTCACAATCCCGGCCATTGCGGGATAGACATCGGAAAATGGTTGTCCGGCATGCTGGCGGGAGGTTATCATTATTAGTTCTGCGTGGGGATGGGCCGATAAAATCCGTACCAACTCAGCACCTGCGTAGCCGGTTCCACCAATAACTGCTACGTTAACCATGTTCCCTCCACAAGAAGTGAGATAGAGCGGTTCTCAAAAATTATGTTCCGTTTGCGGCAATCATAATGGTT
>JBEQLC010000350.1:0-579 GCA_040326175.1 Desulfobacteria bacterium
GGTGCCGTGTCCGGATGACAGAAAGTTTCAAGTGGTCAAGGACGTTACCGAATATTTCCGTCAGAGGTATGACATCATTGATATAGACGGGGTGCGGATTCTCTTTGAAGATGGCTGGGGCCTGGTCAGGGCTTCAAATACCCAGCCCGTATTGGTCCTGCGATTTGAGACCCTTTCCCAGGGGCGGCTTTCTGAAGTCCAGTCCCTGGTAGAGTCGGTGGTGGCTGAGATCCAGGAAGCATATTAGAAGCCATCTCAAAAATGCGTCTAAGGCCCCATGGCGGTGTTGCGGGTCGGCTCAAAATGCTCATCCCGCCGTCAGGCGGGGCCCTGAACCCTGATCCACATTTTTGAGATGGGTTATAGCTGCCGAGGAATCGCAGTAATGACTCTGGCTTTGTTTCTATGTCTGTATGCCGCCCAACAAATCAATGCACCCGGACGGCTGGAATCATCAGCAGCTACAAAGATACAGCGTACGGGACATATTTCAACATATCAGGCGGAGGCAGTTGTCCGCCGCCGGTGAACTCTGCATTTGATGCAAGAGAATTGACGATCAGAGGTAGGACGAAAGGA
>JBEQLC010000351.1:0-558 GCA_040326175.1 Desulfobacteria bacterium
AGCAAAGAAGCGTCATTACAGGAAGAACAAATAAGCTGTCAACATTTGTGATTATGAGTGAATTACCAAAATAGAATAGGTAAAGAAGATTGTGAGACGACGCGGTGAGGAAATTTACCCAAAACAGCTTTGAGGTGCAATAGCGGGTCTGCGGCTGTCTGCGGCTAACACACAATCTCTGCGTACTTTGCGTCTTTGCGGGGCTCCCGCGCCATAGCTTTCAGCGACGGCGGGTGAGATACGATCTTTTGGCTGGGAAGGGACGAATGTCCGAATGTCATGGACGTCCCCTACTTTTTCCATGCAGTACTACGTTTGCCGTTTATTGACTAGGAGGCATCCATGGGTATCGTTAAGAATGTGGCTGGGGCTGAGAGGACGGGCCGAATTGTTTTGGCAGTCATTCTCATCCCGTTGGGTTTTTTCCTGCCTGGTCTTTGGAAGCCTCTATTCATTGTGGGAGGCGCTTTGTTCATACTTACGGCAGTTGTCGGATACTGACCCTGAAAGGGATTCTTGCTGAAGGTCTTCAGCAAAAGAGGCAAGCCGTAGGACGTC
>JBEQLC010000352.1:0-539 GCA_040326175.1 Desulfobacteria bacterium
CAGCTTTTTTATGGCGATGAATCCAGGGGTTGCGCCACAATTGGAGTTCCTGCGTGCCATTGCGAGGCACGAGCTGGCAGGTTGGAGCAATCCAGAAACGTTAGTTAAGGAGGGAAGAAATGAAATGTAAGACGGTTGAAGACGTTATGAAGGTGGTCAAGGAAAGAAACGCCAGCTTCATCCAGTTCTGGTTCACCGATGTCTTGGGTATTCTGAAGAGCTTTGCCGTCACACCCTCTCAGCTGGATGAAGGGTTAACAGAAGGCATGGGTTTTGACGGTTCTTCCATAGAAGGCTTTGCTCGGATTGAAGAGAGCGATATGATTGCCAAGCCGGATCCCACCACGTTTCAGTTTCTACCGTGGAGGCCCGGGGAAAGACCGGTGGCCAGAATGTTTTGTGATATCTTACAGCCTGACGGGACTCCTTATGAGGCTGACCCGCGCTACGTTTTCAAACGGGTTTTGAAGAAAGCGGTAGGCCAGGGATATACATTCAACGTGGGGCCGGAACTTGAGTATTTCTACTTTGCCAATAAT
>JBEQLC010000353.1:0-532 GCA_040326175.1 Desulfobacteria bacterium
GTTTTATCGTAGAGAGAGACACACCAGGGTTTTCGAGCACGCCCCAGAAGGGGAAGATCAGCTGGCGAGGTGGCAGCGAAGGCATTTTAAGTTTCACAGATATGGAATTGCCTTTGGAGAACCAGGTAGGAGAGATTGGGTATGCATTAAAAAATGCCTTACGAGGCATTGATACTGCCCGTTTGTTTTTAGCTGCAGGTTGTGTTGGAGTAGCACAGAGCTGCCTTGACTCCTGTATAAAGTATGCCAAAGAGCGGATTCAGTTTGGAAAGCCCATCGGCGGCCACCAGCTAATACAGGAGATAATTGCTGATATGGCCACAAAGGTTGAAGCAGCCAGATTGCTTACCTATCATGCCGCAGACCTTAAGAGCCGCGGTATTCGCCACATCAAAGAGATGTCCTATGCCAAGTATTTTGCTTCTGAAACCGCGCTCTGGGCTTCCTCACAAGCAGTTAAGATACATGGTTCTTATGGCACTTTTGATGACTATCCAGTAGGACACCACTACCAGGATGCAATCACTGCTAC
>JBEQLC010000354.1:0-532 GCA_040326175.1 Desulfobacteria bacterium
AAATAAAAAACTACGCCCCTTCCAAGAAAGAAACAGAGCTTCAGCGCCTTCAAAACCAGCTTTACGGAGTGAGCAATCCACGCCAGGGAGGCGGTGCGTGAGACTATTTTAGAATCTGCAGGTCGTATATACTTATCCTTTTGAAATGTCAAGAGATTTAGTAGGGATAGCTATCTGTAAGAAAATGGACAGCTTGTCAGGCAAGATACAGCGAATAGTGTGAGGGTTTTGCACAGTGGGGCATTGGATATTCACCGCTCGCTTCGCTCGAGGCACGGAGGGCGCAGAGTCTATGCTCATCTCTCACAGAGCTCACAGAGAACACAGAGATTCTTTTTTTGGCCTGGTTTTTTGAGGAAAACCCAGGCCAACAGCTCAGTCCCGCGAAGCGAGATAACATGGATGATCAGTCCAGAGCCTGAAACCAGACATAATCATATGGGTTGACCATACGAATGCTATTATTCATTTTCCGCAACTGCAGAAAGCGATTTTGATGTGAATTCGCCCCTCACGAATTCACATCAAGCCT
>JBEQLC010000355.1:0-526 GCA_040326175.1 Desulfobacteria bacterium
CTCGCTCACGTTTTTGGACAGAAGCTCACTCCATAGACTGGGATCTATCTCCGCAGGGTCCTCGTAAATTCCCCTCCTCTTTTTACTCAAATCGCTCATTTGCTCACTTTCAACCGGTCAACTATCATTGCCAACGCAGTCACCCCGCTCCGTTAGTTCAAATCGCGGCTACCCTTCGACAAGCTCAGGGCGGGAAAGCCGCTCCCACAGTATAATCTCTCAGTTGTCCTCTGATCTCTGACCTCCGACCTCTGACTTCTGTCCTCTGAATTCTTGCTGCCAGCTGTCTTCTGCCTTCCGTCTCCTACTCTTCCTCGCCAGTGGCCGACTCTCTTAAGGCACCATGAGTGATGCTTCCCAGTACTCGACTGATGACACGTGCTGCTCCTTCCTCGTAGTCCCCTGGCACCAGAATGGCACCCCAGCCCATTTGCGTTACAAAGAGACCATCATAAGCAGTCTCTTCAAAACGGCGAAGTAGCACTGGTATGTTCTCCTGACGCAGTGCCTGAACCAACAGATCAGC
>JBEQLC010000356.1:0-526 GCA_040326175.1 Desulfobacteria bacterium
ATCTATTTTTTCATGCAAAAAGAAGATGTTCAATATGTAAACTGTGCACACTGTGGGGTGAGGGTGCGTAAAGATAAAGCCGTTGACTACAAACACAGACTTCTTTACGGTGAGCACTATCATTGTAAAGACTGTGATCCCAAAGGGGTTTGGGATTGCATGAGTCACGATACAGATATGGATGTGCACTGACTCTATTTCAATTGTAGCCCACCAAAAGTTCTCTGTTAAACACCTGTAATTCAACTTAAAACAATTCGTTATAACGTCAGCAAATACGAATGTCGAAATCCGAAATCCGAAACAATATTAAAATCTGAATGCTCAAAATTCAAAACAAAAGCAGCAAATTCCGAAGTTTTTGTTTTGACCATTGGTATTTTGATCATTCGTATTTGTTTCGTATTTCGATATTCGAATTTCGGATTTTTCATAGGCTACATTCGTTCGATTAACTCCGGCGGCGGATCGGTGTGGGGTTTGATTTTCTCCTCTACCTCGTTGCTTAACTCGCTGATGTCAGACT
>JBEQLC010000357.1:0-525 GCA_040326175.1 Desulfobacteria bacterium
GAGCTCAAAGCTCAAGGCTGAAAGGTGAAAACATAGCGTGAAGATGATGGGGATTGGGTAGTGGGTACAACCCAAGATCGGTCTAAAAATAGACCTTTGTGATGCGATACCTGTCTCATGCTCGAAGCCGTTTCAAAATCTCAGATCGCGTTTGAGGGCCCCGCCTTACGGCGGCACTTCGGATCTATTTATGAGATAAAGGTACTCAGCAAGGCGTCCCGCTCAAAGAACGGGACAACACAGCCATCGAGCGTTAGATGGGTTTTTTTAGGAGCCTGTCGGAGAACCTCCTTTTTGGAGGCTGTTGGAAAATGTTCAGATGCAAGGCATCCGCAGTTCTGAGGAATGAGGCGTACTTAGCGGTACGCCGCAGTGACGAAGAATAAGGATAACGCCGCAGATGAGCGTTTTCCGACAGCCTCCTAGAAGAGGGCATAGATGAATGGCGCCACGGCACTCGTCTCGGTGAAAACAATCAGGGCACCAAAAAGGAGGAGTACAAACACAATAGGGAGTAACCAATAC
>JBEQLC010000358.1:0-525 GCA_040326175.1 Desulfobacteria bacterium
CTCCATCACTCAACTTCATCAAGAAAAACACGGGCAACACCTTCTGATTCTGATAAAGATCGAGCTCCCCTGAAGACGGCAAAACCCCACCTTTGTTGGAGGTGGGGTCTCGGTATTCAGTTCATGTTATCCCCTGTCGTTACGGTCAGATCATTGTTCTCGAATTTTGGGGGCAAACTATCACAAGTTCTCCCTGCAGGTCAAGGCTATTGAAGCTCCGGGCCATACCGATAAAACCGGTACAGGGAATGCGCTCGCTGTTGCAGTTCAATATTTTGCCAATCCCTGGCAACACTGTGGGTAATCGTTTCCATCAAAAAAGGCAGAGCCGCTGTTGACTCTGCCTTTTACCGTATTAGGTGTATACAGCCTAAATATGTCTGCTAAAGTATGACTAGAAGTAATATTTCAAACCTACCCCGGCAACGAGTGCGTTAAGGTCAAATTCTTCATCAGTAAAACCAGGAACGTTCACCTCAGCCTCAACATCGCTCCAGATGTGCTTAATGTCGAAATTGATCGCAA
>JBEQLC010000359.1:0-525 GCA_040326175.1 Desulfobacteria bacterium
ACGCAGAGTTTTTTTTGAGTTTATTTCCCGTTTTCCCCCTTGCGCCTAACAGCTTGAGAACAGTAGCGCCAGGCGCTAAGCGAAAAACGCATCCCTTCGGGAGTGATTGACGCAGCGTATTGGGCGGAATGTTTTGGCTGATCACCAGCAGTCATGTTCCGCCAACGGCGGACTGATGGTTTTCGTTTGCCGCCGTCTCCCGGCAAACGAAAAAGACCATTTCTCTGTGATCTCTGTGCCTCAAGTGAGTGAAACGAACGGGTGGTGAAAGCGAAATCATTTCTTAAGGGTAAAGATTATCTTTCAATATTAAACCACAGATGACAGCTGAGAAATAATAAATCACAGTTGCGAACTATCCCCAAAAATTGTAAAGTGATGTAAATTGTACCATGATACCACTGGATGGTAACGTGGAGCTTTTTTTTGGACTACGCGAGGTAAAGAGCCTCAGTAATTTGCGGAGAGGGGGAGGTTATGGACAAGTGGGTCTGCGAGGTTTGTGGTTACGTATATGATCCGGCT
>JBEQLC010000035.1:0-10809 GCA_040326175.1 Desulfobacteria bacterium
CACGACGCACGCATTCACGGGTGCTCTATTCTCAACAATGGCCGCGGCACATGCAGCACATCCTGTGTAGCCGCACCCTCCGCAGTTGGCACCGGCCATGACGTTTTCCACCTCTGCAATGCGCGGATCTTCCCACACGTAGAACACTTTAGAGGCAATCCCGAGGAGTATTCCGGCGACACCTCCCAAACCCAACACAAGAAGTAAGGACGGAAGAAACAAGGATTCTGACATTTTTCTCTATCTCCTAAGACCGTTAGCGATTCCTTAAAATAGCTTGTGTCTCTCTATCACCGGCCTAAATCATGCCTTTAAAACCCAAGAAAGAAAGGGACATAAACCCTGCCGTCACTAAACCAATGGCCACATCCTGCATGGGCGTTGGAACCCTGCCGATGATAATCCGTTCACGGAGTCCTGCAAAGAGAATCAGGGCAAGGCCAAAACCTATTGGATACGCGATAGAGGAGACAAGCATTTCAATAAAGCCATATTCTTCCTTAATATTGATGAGGCATACACCCATAACCGCGCAGTTCGTCGTGATCAAGGGGAGAAAGATGCCAAGACCCGCATAAAGGGCCGGGATGCTCTTCTTCATGAAGAGTTCCACAAACTGGACCAGCGCGGCAATCACCAGGATGAATACGATGGTCCTGATGTATTCGAGGCCAAGCGGCTTTAAGAAAACCGCCTCGAAAATCCAGGTCACAATCCCTGCCATAGCAAGGACAAAGACCACGGCCATGGCCATCCCAACAGCAGTATCCATTCTCTTTGACGTGCCGAGAAAAGGGCAGTTCCCCAGGTATTGGATCAGCAGGATGTTGTTAACAAGGATAGCGCCTACGGCAAGCAGAATCAAATCACTCATCGAAATTTCTCCTTATTTTACTTCTTTCCGACCAGGTTCATGACGCCAAGCATCAGACCCAGGCAGACAAACGCACCAGGGGCCTCAACCATGAAGGTGAAAGGCTGAAAGGATGCCCCGAAGAGTTCCATGCCGTTCCATGTCCCGGCACCAAAGACCTCGCGGATCGAGCCAAGGACCGAAAGAGATATGGTAAATCCCACGCCCATGCCCAGGCCATCGGCAATGGAGGCGACAATACCATTCTTGTACGCGAATGCCTCGGCACGTCCCAGGACAATACAATTCACGACGATCAACGGGATGAAGATACCAAGCGTTAGAAAAAGTGGATAGGTGTACGCCTGCATCACCAGTTCCACGATGACCACGAATGTGGCGATGATGATGATAAAACAGGGAACTCTCACTTTGGCGGGTATGATCTTACGAAGGAGAGAGACCAGAACATTGGAACACACCAGGACAAAAGTCAGGGCAAGACCCATTCCAAGGCCGGTGCCAAAGGCCTTTGTCACTGCGAGAGTGGGACACAGTCCCAAAACTAGCCGGAACGGCGGAATCTCCTCCCATAGCCCCTTGGTAAACTCTTGAGCAAGGCTGGTTTCACTCATGTGTTTTTCTCCCTATTTGGCAAAAGCCGCTGCTTCTTCTATGAGTTGTGGTTTCAGTTTCTTATAGAATTCCGCGCCTTGGTTCATGCCCGCACACACGCCCCTGGAGGTGATAGTAGCCCCTGACACCGCGTCAACCTTTCCGCCGTCTGTCATGACTTTAAAAGGCTGGTTCAGTGACATCCCTTTGAACTGGGCCCTGAAAGAGGGGTCGTCCTTGGCCCTTGCACCCAGGCCCGGGGTTTCCGAGTGGGTCGTGACTCCCATGCCGAGTAATTCGTCCGTATCAAGGTTGACGCCCACCATGATCCCGACGTCTCCGCCAAAGCCCTTACCAGACGTCTCGAAGGCTACTACATTCGCCTTGCCATCGAATACTCCAACAAAGAAGCTTCGCTCCACATCTCCGTCCTTCAGTTTAAAGCGATCTACGAGCGGATCATTAGCGGATCCTTCCATGATCTCCTGGATGGCAGGGCCTTTTACAAACTTAAGCTGCTGGAATTCTATCTTCTCCGCAGTTCCGGACTTGACGAGCGCCAGCGCGCCTCCGGAGAAAGCACCCATAACAGCAAGAACCACGATCATCCTGATGATATCACGCATTTTCTACCACCTTTCCAATCGCTTTAGGTCTGATCTTGTCGAGAAGTGGATTGGCAAGATTCATTAGGAGAATAGCAAAAGGAATACCGTCCACATAAGCTCCGATATTCCTTATGAGCACAGTCAACAACCCGGCCAACACCCCAAAAAGCAACATCGGGATGAAGTTGACCGGAGATGAAGAATCCTCCGGCAGGAGGAAAAAGGCTGCAATTAACGTGTAACCGGTGAATAAGTGGAATAATGGGCCGGCATATTTGGACGGATCGGACAGATTGAATATGAGCGCGGTAATGAACACGCCAGCCAGGAAAGATACAGAGATCTCCCATCGGATATGCCCTCTCAATATAAGGTAGATACCGCCTGCAATGAGGCCAAGTCCGAATGTCGATCCGACGGCGCCTGCCTGTTTTCCCATCAAGAGAGCGCCTGTGCTGAATTTACCGATGGCATCTGTACCGAAGAATTTCAGATCGGCCAAGGGATAGGTCATGGCGAATCCCAGGTCATAATGACGCAGGGCCTCGTCAAAATCAAATATTCCCTTAAACGACATGACAAGCATTGCCAAAGCAAGGAGTGGGGGATTCAAAGGGTTGAATCCGATGCCCCCAAATATCTGTTTGCCCACAACGATGGCAAGTGCCGTCCCCAAAGCAATGACCCACCACGGGGCTGACGCCGGCATGAGCATTCCCAGCAGGAGCCCTGTCACTGCAGCGCTGCCGTCGCCAATGGTGGCAGGCTTTCTCATGACAAGATTCATGATCAGTTCCCAGATCATGGCACAGGCCGTGGCAAAAGCAATCACCCCGAGAGCAGGCGCGCCGTATTGGCTGATACCGAACAACACGGCTGGAAGCGCGGCGATCATGATATTGTAGTTCTTTGTAGATATCTTGCTCCCGTCGTGCCAATGGGGGGCGTGACCGACGATGAGTTTCTCTTGTGGCGCCTTGCCAGCCTCCTTAGCCGGTTGCCACGGAAATAAATCGTGGGGGACGACGAGTTTCTTTTCACTACTCATTTTCTGCCTCCGCAGTTTCGATCAGGCCAAGTTCGTATTTCCCTACCTTTATATACTGAAAGATGGGTATTCTGGATACGCACACGTAAGAACACAACCCACATTCAATGCAGCAATCCAGGTCGTACATCGCCCTGGCGTCCTCATAAAAGCGTCCCTCCAAGAACCTGACAAGCATATTGACCGGGATCTTGACAGGACAGATCCTGACACACTCCCCGCAGTTGATGCAGGGATAGTCCGTAACCCGGGCACTATCGGATTCGCTTTGCACCACGATTCCGTCCGTGCCGGGTTCAACGGCAAGCTCTTCAGAGTAGGCAGCCACCCCTGTCATGGGCCCTCCGAGTATAAGGCGATCCCGATCATTGGCCGACGCATTGCACGCCTGAAGCACATCCTTTAATGGTGTCCCTATTCTGGCCCTGACATTGGTGCTCTTGCCGTCTTTCCCTACCACGGTGACAATCTTGGTCACGCGGAGTTGGCCTGTCCCGAAGGCGGCCCCCAATGCTGCCACGGCTTCAGCGCTAATAAAGACGGCGCCTGCGTCCTCCACGGAATCATCCGCTGAGACCACCTCGCCAAGCACGTCCTTCATGATCATGTGAGGCAGGCTGCTGGGGTAGGTGGCACGTACCGCCTTTACGTCAGCGCCGGTAACATTCGCCTGCTGAACCAGGTTTTCCGGGACCGTTATAACGATCCGGTCCACCCCCGTCATTTTCCTGAGGGCGTCGACACCGTTCTTTATGTCGGCCGCCTCGTTTTGAACCACACTTTGGTTTGTTGTAAGAAGTAAGTCCTGATCCATCCCGCTGATAACAATAGTCCGTATGCTTTTTTCCGGATCAGCAAACGCCTTGAAAGAAGGGTTTCCCGGGGCGTATTCAAAGAACTTCAGGGCAGTATCAAGGGTAGGTTCCTTGCTAAATGTGTCATCCCAATCGTCCTGGCCGCCGGCGTCGATCGTGATCGCCGTGCATTTCTTCCCAAAAGTCCCCACGTATGGAGCCACGGCCGATACGGTCCCGGTTATTGATGAGATCACGTACTCCGCGCCATCAGGAGATGCAGAGAGTCTCTGACCCGTCTTGACGCTATCCCCAACTGTGAGCCCGTTCCCACGTCCCCCGTTTTGCGGCTCTTCCAACAACAGGACGACTTTCCCGGGAACCGGAAGCTCCTGAACGGAACCTGGAACCGAGTTGTACTGCAGCCTCGGTTTCGCCAAACCCAAAAATGATCTCTTAATCATAGCTCAACCCTTTATAAAATCGTTTCGCGATTTTATGTAACGCGGCTTCGCCGCTCGAAAATCAAGGAAGTTCCTCTTAACCCAATATTCCATTATTCCAACATTCCATCATTCATTCCATTATCCCAGGTGCCCACTATCTCATGACGTGGCACGCGGAACACTCAACCGGCCCAGCCTCGCCGTCCTCGTGACACCCTTTGCAGTTCGTGTGCAGGGCGTCGCCCCTTTTGGGGTCGCTGTCCGGGCCGTGGCAATCCTCACCGCTACACGATTGGGAATCATCCTGTTCTTCGTGATGGCAATCATCACACGCAAGCCCGTACCCTTCGTCAGCCGTGTGTGTCTTGTGGTCAAACAAGATGCTTCCTGCGGTCGTCTTCAGCATAAGTCTAACAGGTTCTTCAGGCGTCTTGGCCGGGAAAGCCGCATAGCAGACAACACCGACAACGAGCAAGATAGCCGCAAGGGCAAGTGCCAACGTTTGTCCATTCTTTGAGGTCATTTTATCTTACGTTCCTTTCGCTGAGCCTGAATTGTTGAACCGCTGGAAGTCCAACAGGGTTGTACGTGTAAGATGGCGAGGTATGGGTGGAACCTGCAGAATATGGCAGTGCTGAGCAACGCAAAGTCGAAGTCCTCATATCCGTGGGAATGTCGCAGAGAGGTAACTCGTGAAACGCAAAAGACTGCCAGCCCTATATGACAACAAGGCACCCATGTCAAGAACAAATTTGATGCAACCCCCCGAAGTTCTTAAAGGCTTGGCTGTTATTCGTGTATCGCAGGAGATTGCTTGTGATCTGCATGTGCTCTCAAAAAGGTGCCGGAAAAATCTCTTGACAAAATAGCTTCAAAAAGATATGGGGAGTGACGTTTTCCTCTGGACAGAAGCCCCCACGTAGGGCGCCAAGTGATGGAGATTCTTATCTTCATCAACACTGCTCCATACAAATTTGTACGGGCTTCCGAATAACGTTGCCTTTGACCGTTGTGGGTCCAAAACTACTCGATTGCAGATCGGAGAGCTTATGAGTGCCGAGACATTGTGTACTTTCCCTATGGGGGGAATTCATCCCCCGGAATCCAAGGAACTAACCGAAAAACTGGCTTCTGAGGTTATGCCGAGTCCTAAGCGGGTGCGCCTTATTCTAAAACAACATGTGGGGGCGCCATGCAAACCTTTGGTCAAGAAAAAGGACAAGGTGACTGAAGGGGACGTGGTTGCATCCGTTGAAAAGTTGGGTGCCAACCTTCATGCCCCTGTCAGCGGTACCGTTAAAGGCGTGCAGAATGCACTTCATCCCCTGGTGGGGAACGCGAAGGCGCTGGCGATTGAGACGGATCCTGAGGCGGAGCCCAAAACGTATTCTCCTGTGGACTGGACAGGCTTCTCCAGAGAGGAAATGCTTGCCAAGATCAAGGATGCCGGAGTCGTAGGCATGGGTGGCGCGGGATTTCCTGCGGGATTTAAACTTGATGTTCGCCCGGATCTGAAACTCGACACGCTGATTCTGAACGGAGCCGAGTGCGAACCGTATCTTACGAGCGATCACCGCGTCATGCTGGAACACACCAAAGATATTGTTGAAGGGGCCAAGATCATGTTGAAGATTCTTGGCATCAATTACTGCGCCATCGGCGTTGAGAACAACAAGCCGGATGCCATTCAGGCTTTTAACAGGACCATTGCCGAGGACACATCGAAGAATGGTTACAACATAGTGGTCAAGCCCCTTAAGGTCCAGTATCCTCAAGGCTCTGCAGACCAGATTATGCAGGCTGTAACCGGCCGGGCGCGGCCGTCGGGTGTCCGTTCATCTGTTATTGGTATCATCCTTCAGAACGTATACACCACAAAGGCGGTCTATGACGCGGTGGCCCTCGGCAAACCACTTTACGAGAGGATAGTCACCTTCACCGGCAAGGGGATTAAGAAACCAGCCAATGTCATGGTTAAGGTGGGGACAAGTGTTGCGGATATCGTGGAGTATTTGGGAGGAACCACGCCTGATCTTGCCAAGGTGATCGCGGGAGGCCCCATGATGGGATTTGCGGTCTCAAGCCTGGATATCCCGATAACCAAGACAACATCAGGAGTCCTTTTTCTTGCAAAGGATGAGATTGATACCGAGCCATATTTACCCTGCGTTTCATGTGGTTTCTGCGTGGATGTATGTCCCATGGGACTTGAACCGAATCAAGCCGGGGTCTACGTTGAGGCGGGGCGTGGTAAAGATACCGAGGAATTTGGTGTGGACGATTGTTTCTTGTGTGGCAGCTGCGCGTATGTCTGCCCTGCAAAGAGGCCTTTGGTCCAGTTCATGACCTTAGCCAAGAACGATCTTCGAGCAGCAGCCAGGAAATAATAACCAAGAGGATTAGCATGACTGAATCAGAAGCAACCACTGTGGAAGCGGCAGAGAATGCAATCGCGGCGGAAGAGCCACCTAAGGCGATCGCGCCAGAATTGTTTGTATCGATTTCGCCTCACTTCAAGAGCGCAGACAGCGTGTCCAAGATTATGTGGACGGTCGTGGCCTGCCTCATGCCCCCCCTTGTTTTGTCCGTCTTCGTTTTCGGCTTTCAGACGCTGATCATTACGTTGGTCAGCGTATTGAGCTGCGTCGGGACCGAGTATGTGGCAAACAGGTGCTTGGGGCGCTCCACGGACAGCATAAAAGATGGCAGCGCGGTCATCACCGGGGTGCTCCTGGCCTATGTCATCCCGCCCGGGGTGCCTTACTGGATGCCGATCTTGGGTGGGGTCATGGCGATCTATGTGACAAAGGTTCTCATGGGTGGGCTCGGGTACAACATGTTCAACCCTGCCCTCATCGGCCGGGCCTTTCTGGTAGCTAGTTACCCGGTAGCCATGACTTCAGCCTGGCTATCACCGATCCGAGATGCGTCGGTTTTTAAATACATGGGTTCCGGCGCGGACGCCGTGTCAACGGCCACACCGCTCTATGTCCTGAAGCATTACGGGATGGCAGCTCTCATCGAGAGATTTGGCTCACTGTCTGTCATCTACCGCGACTTCTTTATAGGTTTAAGGCCGGGCTGTATCGGTGAGACATCTGCTTTTCTGCTCATCATTGGCGGGTGTTTTCTGATCTACAAGAGATATGTCACCTGGCATGTCCCGGCGTCCGTCATCGCGTCTGTTGCCCTGTTTACGTGGATTTTCGGAGGGGAAGGATTCTTCAACGGCAATCCCTTGTTGGCGATACTCTCCGGAGGTGTCATCATAGGGGCCTTTTTCATGGCCACTGATTACGTGACCTCTCCGACCCAGGTAACGGGCAAAATTGTTTTTGGTGTGGGCATCGGTGCCCTGACTGTCTTGATCCGGTTAAAAGGAGGTTATCCAGAAGGTGTTTGTTACGCAATTCTGTTAATGAACCCTCTGACACCAGCCCTTGACCGTTGGTTCAGACCCAAACGCTTTGCTCCCGAACCAGAAGAAGGTGCGTAGAAGATGAAAGAGATTATTAAGATCACGTTCGCGTTGACCATTTCCTGTATGATAGCTGCCTCGGCAATGGGGCTGACCTACACGGTGACGGCCAAGGCCAAGAAACACAACCATCACATGAATGTGTATAACGCCATGGTGGGTCTTCTTGGTTTTGGGGAGGACAATCCCGCCCCGTCAGACCTCAAGTTTCTGAGCGTGTATCGTTATATTGTGGAGGACGGGGACAAGAAGTTTCTGGGATACATGGTTCCGGTAGAAAAGGGGAGCGAAGAGGCCTATGAGATGGTCCTCATGGACCTGGAAGGAAACTTCGTAGAAAAGCTCGAGGTGCCTATTGCCGCAGAGAAGGCGGAAGAAGATCTAGATCGGGCAAAGGCCTTGCAAGAAGTCCTGGCGCCGCCCAAAACATTTGCCTACGCTGATAGCTCGGTTGTCGCTACATCCGGGGGCAAACGACTCGGCTACGTTATGCCGGGAAAATTCCCGGGCTTCAGGACTTTTATTCACGCGCTCGTGGCCATGGATCCCAAGTTCGAGCTTCTTGGTCTGGAGGTCATGGAACACGAAGAGGATGCGGGGCTGGGCAAGAATATTGAGGAGGAGTACTTCAAGAATCAGTTCAAGGGGAAAACCTATGAGAAGCTACAGACTCTCAAGGTGGTCAAGAAACCCCTGCCCGTGGAGTACAAGAAGTATCTCGAGAAGAGCAAGTGGGAAGAGGGGATGTTTACGGAAGAAGATATTGCCGAGATCCGGAAGCAATACAAGGATGCGGACATCTACGCCATTACCGCATCAACGATTTCCAGTAAGGCCGTCACAGACGGCGTGAAGATCCTTGCCAAGAAGTTCGCCTATCGCATCGGCAAACTGGACAGTGTGCTAAAGAAAGAAGAGATTCACGCCGCGTTTTAGGATTATTGCCCGGAGAGGTGACATCCGCTGTCCGGGTGGTTTGTACAACACAGACTTTGCCTAAGGAGAAAGAAATTGGCTATCAAGGAGAAAACAAACAGACAGCTCTTTATTGACGGTATACTGAGTGAAAACCCGATCTTCAAACTGGCTCTTTCCATGTGCCCGGCAGTGGGTATCAGCACGAGCGTGATGAACGGGATACTCTTAGGGACAGCCGTCCTGTTCGTGCAGGTCTGCTCCAGTTGTACCATCGCGCTCGTTCGGAATTATATCCATCCTAAGATCCGGATTCCAACCTACACGCTCACGATTGCCACATGGGTGACGGTTATCGACCTTGTCCTGGCCGCCTACGTGCCTGTGGCTTACAAGGCGATGGGATTGTTCGTGAGGTTGATTGTAGCTTTTGCCATCATCACCATGCGTTTGGAGATGTTCGCTTCCAGGGAACCGGTTGGGAAATCCTTCTGGGATGGCATGGGCATGGGCCTTGGGTTCATGTTCGCGATGATGGTCCTTGGCTTTGTGCGCGAACTCTTGGGACAGGGCAAACTTCTGGGGTTTGATATCCTCGGCTTCGGGCCGCTTCTTTACTTTGTGTTGCCCTGTGCAGGCTTCGTCGTTGTGGGTCTTATGATGGGTTTCTTCAATTGGATAGAGGTCGTATATAATCGCAGGAAAGAGGCTTAGAGGGCTATGAAAGAACTTCGACGATATCAATGGTTGGTGGGAATTCTCCTTGTCGCACTGTTCCTGATCGGTTGCAAGACCGGGCATCAGTTCGTCAAGAAGACCGAGTTCAAGGACTCTGACAAGATCATTATTTCCTTTGCAGGGCCCGTGGATGAAGCCTGGGCGACAAACGTGGGCAGCTACGCTGTCTACGAAAAGCCGGATCCCGACATCGTGCTCAATATCAAGGGTATTGCACTGAATTCCGAAAGGACCGTGGCAACGATAACTTTTGCAGCTCCTTTGAACACAGGAGAGGCTCACATTTTGAACACCACAGGCATCATGTCGGAGGGGCAGGATCTGGGTGCAGGTATGTTGACGGTCAAAAAGCTCTATATCGGTGTGCTCATCAGCATTCTCCTGGGGGCTGCATTGATCAACAACTTTGTTTTCACCAAGTATTTGGGGCTTTGTGTCTTTTTCGGATGCTCTCAGAAGCGGGGAACGGCCATTGGTATGGGCCTGGTCTTTACGATCGTCCTCTCCTTCGCGGCCGTGATGGCGTGGGCGCTTTACCAGTTTGTGCTCAAACCGTACCAGTTGACGTTCTTAAATATCGTTGTCTTTATCGGCCTGGTTTCCCTCTCCGTCCAGGGGGTGGACACCGTCCTGAGAAAGATAAATCCCGCGCTCTTTAAGGCATTCGGCGTGTACCTTGTGCTTGTCATCGCAAACTGTATCGCCATTGCCGTGCCCTTGATGCTGGCAGACAACGAATATACCGGATGGGAGAGTTTCTCGCTGGCACTCGGGGCAGGGATAGGGTTTTTGATCGCACTCTTTTTGATGGCCTGCGTGCGGGAGAAGTTGGAACTTGCCAAGGTGCCGCCCAGCTTCAAGGGGCTGCCCATCGCTTTTGTGGTTGCAGGACTTTTTGCCCTGGCGTTTTTGGGCTTTTCAGGATTGTCGATCTACTAGAGGATCTATTTTATAGCGTTGATGAACTCGTAAAAAACCGTTAAATGGAGACGGCACAGTAAAAAATTTCAGATGCAAGGCGCGCGAGTCTTGAGGAATGAGGCGTACTTAATCGTACGCCGCAGATGGACTTTGTACGAAGCCGTCAGCGTTAGGAGAAAAAAGACTCATGGATCCAGTATTAATCAAAGCAGCTTTAGGTGGCGTGGCCACACTGGGATGCATCGGGCTCTTTTTCGGAATCGGGCTGGCTGTGGCCGCCCACAAATTCCATGTAGAGCCTGATCCCAAGGTGGAAGAGGTGTTGCATACCCTTGCCGGTGCCCAATGCGGTGGCTGCGGCTTCCCCGGGTGTGAAGCATACGCAGAAGAGGT
>JBEQLC010000360.1:0-520 GCA_040326175.1 Desulfobacteria bacterium
CGATAATCTTGACGAATTGGTGACCTCAGAAACTCCCCATAGTTTCTTGTAATCGTGAGTCTTGCATCGGCTTCTTCCGGTAAATTCCTACTCCTGAAGATTGTATACTCCTATCAAAACGGTACCTGGAACGGGGAGAAGTCCGGATCTATACCAGGTCCTTCAATTTTGTCATGGCTCTGGTTACGTACACACATTTTGATTGCCGGTTAGCAACGCCAACGAATTGGTGGGAGAAGCCCACCAAACCGGCCTGGGTCTTTACTCACTCTGGTAGCCCAATTGGAAGGCTTCATAGTCAACGTTAGAAAAAGAAAAGGCGATGGAAGAAGTAATTCCATCTACCGCCGTCATGGTCGTTATTTAATTATTTAAGAGTGTCCCTAGTCTTCATGGCAGGATATCGACAGTCAGCTATTCAACCCCCACGTGTTCGAAAGGATATCTTCGTAGAGCGTTCTTCACCCCGAAACTCCATGGGTGCTATCTCGCATCTTCAACCTCAATTGTTATCCGATCG
>JBEQLC010000361.1:0-520 GCA_040326175.1 Desulfobacteria bacterium
CCCCTTCTCGCGGGGTTTTGGCTGAACGTCGCTAATGCGAGATAGCTTCTCGGCTGTACCTGCCGGCCGAAGAGCGAAACTTAGTAGGATAGTGTCGGAAATTCTTGTCCTGGAGATGCTCTGACACGATAAACCAATGTTGTTACAGGACTACGCATGTAGACGCCTACAGGGGAGTGTTTTCGGACGCGGGTTCGACTCCCGCCGCCTCCACCATCACCTAGACGAAATCGCCATCTATTATTCGTCATAATGGATGGCGATTTTGCTCCTTTTTGACCTTTAAGAGTAGCACGATCCCGTTTGTCTCGTTTTTTCTGCTGCAATTCCGGAGTATATTAAAACAGGGTTACTATCTATTAATACGGTTTTTAGCTGTTTGGTCGGTTAAGCGTCCTTGTGGTCTACGAAGAAGCGACAGCTTGTTTTGTTAGTTCATCCCGTATTGATCTGCAGTTATTTCAGGAAAATCATGAAGCTGAAAATTTTACTTTTTTTTGTTGCTGTGGCCCTATCGACC
>JBEQLC010000362.1:0-518 GCA_040326175.1 Desulfobacteria bacterium
GGATCATCAACAGGAGCCAGATTGGGTAGGTTCTCCTCCAGATGAACCAGATGATTCATGGATAGAAAGTAGCCGGTCATTGTAAATGCCTAAAGTGAGCTAAAGTGAACTAAAGTGTCTAAAGTACTGGTAAGCAGTCAGCGGTGAGCAGTAAGCAGTTCACTTCGTTCTTGATCGTCCACTGCTTACAGTGCCTCCTGCCCGCTGTCTGCTTGCTCTGAACCCGTCGAAGGGCTGCCTGCTGGTCAACCAAGGAGCCATTCACAAAAGTCTTTTACTTTTACGGCAAGATGCGGTAACATCGCCAAAATCAAGTAAGTTCATTTTATCACAATTTTGTGCAAACAAACTACTACTTCCAAACATTGAAGGCTCCACTGTTTTCTGAGTATGAGAGAAAGGGAATTTTGTCATGAAAAAATCGGACGGGATCACTGATGTGGGCGAGATGAAGGACAGAATGATGATTGATCTGTTCAAGAAAAAGCTTCAGGAGGCGAAAACTGACCTCGCCCCAT
>JBEQLC010000363.1:0-515 GCA_040326175.1 Desulfobacteria bacterium
CTATCGTGACCACATCAGATTTATGATTTTTGGCGAATCTTGAAGGATTTTGGGGCCAAAGAAGTCCATCTATTGTACTGATATCAGAAGGCTTAACTGCAAGGACAGGGTCTTTTTGAGTTCCTCCGAGGAGAGATACGAATCGGGATGAGCGGAAGGCGAAGAGTGGTGCGATAGAACAGGCGGCAGCTTACATTTAAGGGCAGGAAGGTGCTGCCCGCATATATGCGATTATGCGGCCAGGACTGTACAAGAACTCGCTAAAACTCGCAAAAACTAGTTTTGATTTCCATAACTTATTGAACTGCAACAGCGAGCGCATTCCCTGCAGCTTGCTGCAGGGAGCTTCAATTAACAGAAAGACTCGTAAATCCAGCCTTCGGCACTAATAGATTCGTCTATCTGCCTGGGGCGAGGTGGTTGATGTGGTTTTTTCGTGGTTTGGAGACGCAGGAGGGCAGGGTAGGGAATTGGAGGACGAATTTGATGCGGCCAGGTTCTTCATCCGCCTGGTG
>JBEQLC010000364.1:0-511 GCA_040326175.1 Desulfobacteria bacterium
TTTTGATCTTTTTTGACTAGGACCGGCGAATTATTGTCTTTCGGTTGAACCATAGTATGCTTTCCCTATACTCATCAGATGAATTTACCCTAATGTTGCATAAAAACCATGACAATGGTGTTTTATAAACAAGAATAATGCGGATTTTATCTTCAATGGATCAAGATTTTGGAATCAACAATTAGTGAAATCTAAAAGATACATCTCATTTGTCATGTTTTTTACCCTTTGGGAAAGCCGATGATACCCCATCTCCCCGCTGAAACGGGATCTTTGACCTGCGCTTGTCCGCCTCGGGCGGGTTGTCAAGGGTTCGCGGTAGAGTTTCTACAGCTTCACCCTCGACGCCTTGGATCTCCCCGGGTAACGGGATCTAAGGAGTGGCATCCTCGACTTTTGCAACGTTAGGGTTTTCTTTGAAGCATGTTCTGTTCACGAAATACCATGGCGAAAATTCTATCCTTCTCATCAAAGAGGTGCTGTACTTTACCACAACATGGGTCTCCACATG
>JBEQLC010000365.1:0-507 GCA_040326175.1 Desulfobacteria bacterium
CGGCGGGACTTCGGATCTATTTATAAGATAAAGGTTCTCAGCAAACGCGGGACGGTCCGCCGTCGCTCAAAGAGCTATGGCGGGACAGGCGAAAAAGCGCGGCATACACGGCAGTATGAGAGCATTTTGAGCCGACACGCAACGCCGCCATGGGGACTCAGACGCATTTTTGAGATAAGTCATAGTAGGGTATATTTCTTCCCAGTACATAACCCCTCTTAGAGGAATCTGCTTAATGTTCGTCCTCGGATTACAGGGAAGTCCCCGCACTAAAGGAAACACGAGCATTCTCCTTTCCACGTTTCTTGAAGAGGCCCAAAGGATAGGCGCCTTTATACAGCGTCTGGATGTGGCTCGTATGAATATTTCACCTTGTCTGGAATGCGGTACTTGTGACGAAGAGGGTTTTTGTCCCGTTGATGACGACATGGAGCAGGTATACCCCATGCTTCGTCAGGCAGATATTATCGTGATGGCCACGCCTATATTCTTTTATGGTGCTACAGC
>JBEQLC010000366.1:0-506 GCA_040326175.1 Desulfobacteria bacterium
TTGTCCGTTTAGAGCAAAAACTTCTGAAAGAATTCCGGGGCGATCTCATCGTTTGCGGGGGTATCTATCCACCGGAGAGACTTGTCAAGAAGGGGGTCGTTCAGATTAATAATGCTGTATTCGGGATCTACCGTAGAGGTTGGTGGCGCGGATACTTCACGGGCCGCCGCTGGAAAGCATAATCCTGGACTGCCATGACTGGAGCACACCTTTGCTTGACATGCCGGTCTGTTTTTCGCATAGTCCGGAATCAAACATTGAACCGCAACAGCGAGTGCATTCCCCGCAGCTTGTCGGAGCACAGCGAACCTGTCCGCCGGAATTGTGGCGTACTTGCCCGCCGGTATTGTGGCGGGGTTCCCGTCTTGACGGGGCTGCGGGGTTCTTCAATTATCAGCTTTCACAACATTGAGAAGGAGGAATTTGGATGCGAAGAAAACACAGAAGGTGGTTTTGGATACCATTAACAACCTTAGCTTTAATATCAGTTTTCCCGCTCTTAGTGG
>JBEQLC010000367.1:0-503 GCA_040326175.1 Desulfobacteria bacterium
ATCCGAAAAGTAAGTTTTATGGTATGCCGTATGTTGCGCGCTGGAAACTGTTAAAGAAGTTATGCAAAGATGCGGGGGTAGAAGCTTTTGGCTATCACGATATTCGCCATACAGTTGCCAAGTATCTAAACGATCTTCAAAAGGTTGGGCTAAAGAAAGTTCAACAGGTTTTGCGGCACCGGCGACAAGCAACAACGGAAATATATGTGGAAGGAAATTATACGGATACCCAAGACGCGATGAAACTGCTGGAGATCGAAAAAGTTAAAACTATTTCTTGAAATTCACTCAGTTTTTCACTCAGTAAAGACAAAAGTAGGGTTGGCTAAAGTTAGCTAACCCTTTGATTTTATTGATGGCGTCCCCAACCGGATTTGAACCGGTGTTGCCGGCGTGAAAGGCCGGTGTCCTGGACCAGGTAAGATAATAGAGACGCAATTAATAATAATTATTTCAATAGTTTTAAAGAATATCATCTTTATTCAGTTTCACCCTTTACAACC
>JBEQLC010000368.1:0-502 GCA_040326175.1 Desulfobacteria bacterium
GTAATACTAGATGGCAAGCAGCCGGAAAGCTTACCATCATGGTTGTTCAAATTAGTCTTGAAACTCGGAGGGCCATTCGGATACACCCCTGAGTATTTCAATGTTCGACCCTGGGAATCGGTAGAGCGTTATTTTAAAGAGACTTCGTTTGAAACAAGGTATGGGGGAATGATTTATATTCTATCTGGAACTGTTTGATGGAAATGGGCTAACAACCGCATCAACTCGGACTGGTAAATCCGCTGCGCTCCTTTACCAGCCGGTTATGCAGGGCGTTAGGAGAAATAAGTGAAATCACATATGACTTTCTGGACTGAGTGAACATTACATACGTGACTGTCGAAAAAGTCCTAACTGCACATTTTTTCTATTTCTGCATCTAGTAAAATCAACTACTTACAAGTCATGATTAGTCGCAAAACCGAAGTTTTCAGGGTTTTTCGACAGTCTCTACTTTAATCCACACTTTTGCTCTCGAGAGCCCGATACCAAATATAGTAGT
>JBEQLC010000036.1:0-10739 GCA_040326175.1 Desulfobacteria bacterium
TTGCAATAAGCGAAATCTTGCCCCTTTTGCGGGTCAGGCAGGTAATGATCTTATCGTAATCTCCGTGTTCTGTTACGCGAAGCACAATGGCAGGTGAAGAGGCATGCGGCATGAGGGCTACAAACGGAGCAACAGGGTTGCGATCTGGAAGTAGAAAAACACGCTTAGAATGTCAATGGAAGTGGTTACAAACGGCCCGGTGGCAACAGCCGGATCAACATTGATGCGGGCAAAGACCATGGGCACCAAAGAACCCACTGAGGCGGCAATGGTCATGGAACTTAAAACAGCCAGCCCCACGGTCACACCCAGCAGCCACATGTCATAACGGAGGTGCGCGACAAATCCGAGGAGAAAACCGTAGAAAAAGCCTAGGAGGAACCCAATCGCCAGCTCCTTGAACACGACCTCCCATATCTGCTTAATACTGAGCCGTCCGGTCGCAAGGCCTCGAACTACGATCGTGGAAGACTGGGTTCCAACATTTCCGCCCATACCCATGATGACTGGTATAAAAGCGGCGAGGAAGATCAGCTTATTCAGGCTGCTCTCAAAGTGGCTGATAATGAAGAACGCTATGACGCCACCAATCCAGCTGGCCAAAAGCCAGGGGAGTCTGGTCCGGGTGCTCTTGAAGACGGACTGGGACTCCACCAGATCCTCGCCAGCGCCCGCCATCTTGAGAAAATCCTCGGTAGCTTCCTCTCGGATAATATCAACAACGTCATCTACGGTAACGATGCCGACAAGGTTATTGTTATCATCCACGACCGGTACAGCCAGAATGTTGTAGCGTGCCACTATCCTGGCCACTTCTTCCTGATCTGTGTCTGTCTGGACACTGACCACATCGGTGGCCATGATCGCCTTCAATTTTGTATGAGGCGGCACCACGACGAGTTGCCGAAGCGAGATAACGCCAACAAGATGGCCGTGATCGTCAACCACATACAGATAAAAGGGCATCTCAATATCTATATAGTCTTTCTGTAATGCCTCTATGACTTCTCTCGCGGTGGCGTCTTCTTTCAGCGCGATGAAGTCTGGCAGCATGATGCCACCCGCGGTCTCCTCATCGTAACGAAGAAGCTCTTCCACTTCTTCAGACTCCTCCTCGGTCATCAGATCAAGGAGGGCCTTGGACCGTTCATCAGAGAGTTTTCCAAGCAGGTCGGCCACATCATCTTTGGGCATCTGCGCCATGATCCCCGCAATCTTCTCGGCCGGCATGTCTTCAATCAACTTCAGCAGCTCTTCTTCTTCCAACTCGCTGAAGAGCATGGCCTCCTGCTGGACATTGTCCATGAGACTAAAAAGGGCCTCTTGCTCTCTAAGCGTCAGAAACCGGAAGACGACTGCCAGGTCTGCAGCGTGTGTCTTGTTGACGATCTTGTGGAGATGGGACGACGCACCCCGCCTGAGGAGTCTCTTGATGGTGTCCAAAAGGAGCCTTGTTCGATCAACAGACATATCTAATTTCCAACAACTTTATTAACCGCCCACTCGCTACGCTCGTTCGAGACGCAGAGAACACAGAGGGACATTAGTTTTTCCTGATCGGGAGACCCCGGAGGAATAAGCTTCGCATTCCACAGGGCAGGTGACGATCAGGAAAAAAGGCTCAGCCCTGCGGCCAATTTAGATCCCGCCAAAGGCGGGACTGATGGTTTTCATTTACCGCCATCTCCCGGCAAATGAAAAGAAAGGACTTCTCTGCGCACTCTGTGGCTCAAGTGATCCCGATCAATCGGGAAAACGGGTGGTGAATGTTCAGTCTTTTAGAGTCAAGTAATATCGAACTTTAACCCCGTACAGTCCCAGCGGTCAAGGTATTTCAAAAATGATGAACGCGGCATAAGGCGTAAGGCATGAGGCTCAGGCAACAAATCTCTTCCCTTGGGCCTTGAGCCGGTGGTTCTATTTATGGATAAAGCCGGTCCATAAGTCTAGGGAACGGAATCGACTCCCTCACGTGCTCAAGACCGCAGATCCAGCCCACTGTTCGCTCAATCCCTAAGCCAAAGCCGGCGTGCGGGACACTCCCATAACGTCTAACATCCATGTACCATTCAAAATCCTTAGCCGGCAGTTCAGCCTCTTCTATCTTCTCCTTTAAGACAGTCAAATCGTCTTCACGCTGGCCTCCGCCGATGATCTCGCCGTAGCCTTCGGGAGCAAGCATGTCCACGCACAGCGCCACCTCAGGACGATCTGGATCGTTCTTCATATAGAAGGCCTTTACCTCAGCCGGATACCGGTGAATGATCACGGGTTTTTCAAAATGATTTGATACGATGGTTTCATGTGCACCCCCAAAATCTTCTCCCCACGGCATCGATTCTCCGGCATCGTTCACAATTTGCACAGCCTCATCATAGGTGACAACAGGAAAGGGGGGCTGAATCTGCTCAAGCCTGGTAATATCTCGCCCTAGCTCGTGAAGCTCTTGCCCTCGCGTTTCGAGGACCTCCTTTACGATAGCCACAACCAAACCTTCGGCAAGCTTCATCACGGTCTCAAGATCAGCAAATGCAATCTCCGGCTCTATCATCCAGAACTCTGTGAGGTGGCGTCGGGTCTTTGACTTCTCAGCCCTAAATGTGGGGCCAAAGCAGTAAACCTTGCCAAAGGCCATGGCACCGGCCTCCATATAAAGCTGCCCGCTCTGAGACAAAAAGGCTTTCTTATCTCCAAAGTAATCTATTTCAAAGAGGGTAGTCGTTCCCTCGCAGGACGAGGGCGTCAGGATGGGGGCATCCAGGAGCGTGAACCCCTGATCGTCGAAGAACTTGCGTGCAGCATTAATCACCGCATGGCGAACACGCAAGATGGCATGCTGTCGTGAGGACCGTAGCCACAGGTGGCGGTGATCCATCAGGAACCCGACACCGTGCTCCTTTGGCGCGATAGGATAGGTTTCGGCAATCTGAAATACTTCAATGCTGGTCACCAGGACCTCGTATCCCCCTGGCGCCCGCTTGTCTTTTTGAACCTTCCCCGTGACAGCGAGTGATGACTCCTGGGTCAGTTCCGGGCAAAGTTCCAAGGCCTGCTCATCTGTCTCACCCTTGATACAGGTAGCCTGCACAATGCCCGTACCATCTCTCAGGACCAGAAAACTTATACGACCGCTGGAGCGCTTATGAGTCAGCCACCCGCAGACGGTGACATTCTGGCCGTCATACTTTCCTATTGCATCGATCGTAACTGTTTCCATGACTCACCTTTCAACGTGGAATTCGGAATTCGGATTGCGGAATTGCAACACAACGCGTGTCTGAAAAAGGCCTTTTGTGAACGACATTGAGCCCTTTTGGCAAAAGACTCATGAAGAAATGACAATCGGCAATCGAAGTAGGTCTATAGTGTAATCTTTATATACGCCCGATCCCTAAGCTCCTTCACCCATTCCTTATACTTTGCTTCCTCGAACTCCTTGTAAAGCTTCTCGTGAATCTCTATGCCAGCCTCTTTTAGAGTCTTCCCCGGTATCTCCTTGATCTCCTGAAGCACCAGGATCTGATATCCATTTGGTGTCTCTAACACGGGGCTGACTTCACCCTCAGCCATCGAGCGAACCGTCTCCCGGAATTCGGTTGAAAGCTCATCCAATGTAAATAGGCCAAGGTCTCCGCCCGCCACGGCAATGCCGCCCCCTGCATGCTCCTTGGTCACTTCATCAAGATCTGCCCCGGACTTCAACGCCTTATAGATGGCCTCCGCCTTTATCAGTGCCGCCTTTGTCATATCAGCATCGTCCGAAGGGGGTCCACCTATAAGTATCGAGCGCAAGTGGTATTTCCGCGTCCCCTTATAGTCTGCCTTGTGCGCTTCATAATATTCTCGAATATCCTTCTCAGTAATAGCAATCTTCGACTTTATCTCAATATTGGTAAGTGTCATCCTAAGGATCTGCTGCCTGACCTTCTCGCGATATTCTTCCAGGGTATAGCCTTCTCTCGCGAGCGATGCTCTCAGTTCTTCATCCGTCAAAAGATTTTGACTCTTGATCCTCTCTATTTGCTGATCAATCTCCTTGTCATCAACCTTGACATTTTGTCTTTCGGTCTCCTGTTGAGTCAACGTCTGGTCGATCATCCTGTTCAGGATGTCCTGACGAAGTTTGAAAAGCATCTCGCGCTCCACCTGAGACGGATAGTTGGCCGCACGGATTTGCTCGATATACGGAACGAGGGCTTCTTTTAGTTCTGAGAGGGCGATGCAATCATCGTTGACTATGGCCACAATGCGATCCACTGGTTCGGCATAACCTGCCACAGCGCCCCACACCAAACTGCACATAATGATCAAGAAACTGAAATACCTTGCTGGAACAGATCGTCCCTTCATCAAATAATCTCCTTGTCAATCTCGATGTGATACCGTGATCGGAGCTTAGCCAACCACGGCCCATAGGCAGCCTCTAGCCTTTCCTTGTGCATCCCCTGCCTGATTTTTTCAATACACTCGTCCAAGCTCGGCACACCCGTCCCTCTTCTTTCGACTACGTGAAAGATATGGAATCCGTAAGGTGTCTTGATCGCAGGACTCACCTCCCCGGGTTTAAGGTCGAAAAGGGCTTCTTCCAGGGAGGCGGGAAGCTGACCTCGGGCTATATATCCCATGTCTCCGCCTTGCAAAGCCTCCGGTGCTGTGGAATAGCGCCGGGCGAGTGTGGCAAAGTCATCACCATTTTGAAGCTGTTCTAAAATGTTCTGTGCCTCGTCCTCACTGGGAAGTAAGATGTGACGTGCCCTCACCTCTTCCACATGGCCCAATTCTTTCCGGTGCTTCTCGTAATAATCTCTTATTTCTTCTGGTGTGGTTGAATCTTCTCTCAAAACATCCTCGCGGACAACCTTTTCCACGAGCAGCCGCCTTTTCAGTCTCTCTCTCCAAGCTTCAAACTGGACCGCCCGCTTGAGAAACATATCTTCAAAGGCTGTTCCAGGATAGTCCTTCTTAAAATCTAGTACAACCTCGTCCAATTCCTGGGGAGAGATTTGAAGATGAAGCTCATCAGCCCGTCTGAGAATTATCATCTCTTCAAGGAGCTGCAAGAGGAAACCAAGTCGAACTTCCCTAATGGCCGTGTCATCCTTATCGTCCTCTCCGCCACACGCCGTCTTGACTGTCTCAAAGTATTCATTGAATTCGGCCAAGGTGAGCACACAATTGTCCACACGGATAGCCACCTTTTCTTCGGCCAATGTCTCGGTCTTGTCGGAACAACCCGAGACCCCGCAAAGTAATATGAAACCGCAAAGCATGGAGATATGAATTAGCCGCAGACACACGCGGACATGCACAGACATTTTGTTCGGCCGACCCACCTGCCTCGCCTGAGCGAGAGCGATGGCGGGCAGGCATGGTCGAACAAAAAAGGCAATCCGCCCTTGGCGGAATAAGCTTGATATTTGTATGAGATTAACCATGCAATCTTTTGGTGATTTTGAAGCTCCCTGCAGCCCCGTCAAGACGGGATCTCCGCTGTGCTCCGACAAGCTGCGGGGAATGCGCTCGCTGTTGCAGTTCAATCTGCCCGCAGGGCATTGACAGTCGATAGTTCCGCCTTCAGCGGAGCTACTTGTCTGCGCCTGCCGCGCCCGCCCCGTTAAACCGGAGATTGTTTAACTGGGGTAGGTCTAAATGATCGTACTGGGGTGTGTCTGCGGCTAATTCATGCAACCCGGTAACAGATCAACCCAAATCTTGCAAGACCTTTTTGGTTGCTTCCAGAGTATCGGCATACTCTCCCGGTTTCATGGACACCTCGAGCACACCATCCGGAGTGAGACGGAACCGCCGTGGGCTTCTTTGGATCAGATCGGTTATCCTCTCCGGACTAACGTCACAATTCTCGGAAAAGGAGAGCACAAGCCTTTGATCTGCCAGGTCCAGCCGTTCTATGCCCAACTTCTTGCACATGACCTTCAGCATGATCTTGTCCATGAGAACCTTGGCTGGTTCAGGAAGCGGACCGAAGCGGTCCATCAGTTCTTCATGAAACTGCTCAACCTCGGATGTTTCTGTCATCCTCGCCAACCGTTTGTATGATACGAGCCTCTGGTCAATCCCCGAAACATAGTCTTCAGGGATGTAGGCCGACCAGTTCACCTTGATCTCGGGTTCCACCTCTGACTCGGCTGGTTCTCCTTTTAGTTCGCGCATGGTGCGTTCCATGAGCTGCAGATACATCTCGTAGCCGACCGATGCAATGTGCCCGGACTGCGTCGGACCCAGGATGGTGCCGCCCCCTCTTATCTGAAGATCGCTCATGGCGATCTCAAAACCAGCCCCGAGGTCGCTGTGCTCCATCAGGACCTTCAGGCGTTTCTGGGCATCCTTGGTCAGCGCCCCCTCGTGCGGTATGAAGAGATAGGCATAGGCCTGCTCGTCTGCCCGACCCACGCGGCCCCGAAGCTGATAGATCTGAGCCAGGCCGAACTTATCAGCCCGGTTGATCAGAATCGTATTGGCCGATGGGATGTCAAGCCCTGACTCTATGATGGTGGTGCACACCAGGAGATCAATCTCGCGGTGTAAGAACTTGAGCATCACGGTTTCGAGCTCTTCATCACTCAGGCGTCCGTGGGCAACCCCAACACGCAAACTCGGCACCAGGCTTTCAAGGTGACGGGCCACATTCCATATGGTCTGGATATTGTTGTGAACAAAAAATATCTGGCCGCCTCGCTGAAGTTCGCTGTTTATCGCCTCTGCCACTACTGTATCGTCAAACGGACTGATGAACGTCTTGATGGCATACCTGTACTCGGGGGGGGTAGCAATGATACTCAGATCCCTGATCCCCATCAAAGACATGTGCAGGGTCCTCGGTATGGGCGTGGCTGTCAGGGCCAGGACATCTACAAGGCGGCGGAGTTTCTTGAGCCTCTCCTTGTGGGCCACACCAAAACGCTGCTCTTCGTCAACAATGACCAGGCCGAGATCTCGGAATGCAATATCCTTCTGCAAAAGCCGATGTGTCCCGATAACAATGTCGACCTTCCCTTCCTTAAGTTTTTTGACAATGGCCCGCTGCTCTTTTGGAGAGCGAAACCGACTCAGCGTCTCTATCTCCACCGGGTAGGGTTCGAACCTCTCCTTGAATGTCTTGAAATGCTGTTCGGCAAGGATTGTCGTTGGCACGAGAAACGCCACCTGCTTGCTGTCCCAGACCACCCTGAACGCGGCACGCAGTCCAATCTCTGTCTTTCCGTAACCCACGTCACCACAGACCAGTCGATCCATGGGCACCTGTGACTCCATGTCAGCCATGACGTCCCCGATAGCCCGGCTCTGATCGGGAGTCTCAGCATATTCGAATGCAGCTTCAAACTCCTCAAAGGATCGGTCCGGCGGCGAAAAGGCATGTCCTTTCTGCACCCCGCGTGCGGCATAGAGCTTGAGGAGTTCGCCGGCCATCTTGCGGACCGATTTTTTCACCCGCTCCTTGATCCGCCCCCACGACTTACCCCCCATCTTCTCCAGACGCGGGGTGATACCATCCACTCCCACATACTTTCCCACGCAGTTCATGCGGTCCACCGGGACGTAGAGCTTGTCATTGTCCTGATATTCTATGACAAGAAAATCATTAGAAATATCTGCGACTTCCATCTTCACAAGGCCCTTGTACCGGCCTATACCGTGTTCTGTGTGCACCACAAGATCATCGGCCTTCAGATCCTCAAAGGGAATCCAGCGGGGCCTTGTCTCCTTTTTTGCAACCCTTGAAAGCCGGTGCCTGGAGCCAAAGACCTCGTCGTCTGTGATGATTGCCAGGCCTTCCTGGGCCCAGACAAACCCGGTGGAGAGCTTCCCCAAGCAGATGCTCGGCCCCTTCTCTTTGTGACCGTCTGCCGGGAATGCGTCGAAATGCCGGAATCGGATCTCATATGGGACCAGGAGATCTTCCACGCGCTCGGCCTGTTTCCTGGTCCGGCACAATAGATATGGCGCCAGGCCGTTTTCCCGGGCCTGGTTCATCCAGTCGACCAGGGGCCGCAACAGATCCTCGGGTTCCCCTCGTTGCTTGAGCTGCTGGATGACGAGATCATTCCCTTCAACAGTCAGGTTGCACATCATAGCACCTGACTCTGTGACAGGGATTATCCTGAAGACCAGGTGGGGCCCCTGGCTGAACCTGGCATCAACATCAGACCAGGCTGTATAAAGGGCTTCAGGTTCTGCACACAATTTGTTGTCATTTCGAGCAGCCAGGTAGTTTTTGGTAACAGTCTCTTCAATATCGAATGCCTTCTTCTCCATGGACCCGGGATCGATGACGATAGGCAGGGTCTCTTTCGGCATGTAGTCGAATAAAGTGTCGAGCGAGGGGTGAATCAGGGATATGAGTCCTCCGATCCCCGGGAATTGATTGAAGTTTTCGAGTTTATTTACGATCTCTTCAATACGCAGGCCGGGCATGACCAGGGCGTCTCCCAGTTTACGAACCCGTTCAACCACCTGGTCTATGTCCAAAGGATCCAGAACGGTTTCTGCAGCCGGAAGGAGCGTGACCTCGGATACAGGCTTCATTGAACGCTGGTCTGCTGCTGAAAAGGCCCTGATCGACTCGACTGTGTCACCAAAGAACTCGATGCGGATGGGGTCAGAATAAAGGGGAGGGAAGATGTCAACAAGCCCCCCCCGGACGGCAAAATCTCCGGGGTCCTCCACCAGGATTGTCTCTTGATACCCGCCCTGAATCAGCTTGCGGACAAGCGACTCTCGATCCATCTCCTCACCTTCCAGGACGTATTCTGCATATTGGGAAAGGACTTCTCTGGGAATCACCCTCTGAAGCAAGGCAGAGATCGTGGTGATAACTATGGGAGGCCGGGAGTCAGTCACCATGCGGTAGAGCGTTTCAATCCGATTGCATGCGGTCTGGGGATGATAGGCCACAGGCTGGAATGGAAGGATGTCGTAGGATGGGAAGGTAATGACGGGAACGTCTGATTTCCCGGAAAAAAAGCGGATGTCAGCAGCCAGGAGTTCGGCCTCTTTTGCTTCAGCGCACACGACAAAAAGAGGCCGATTGAGCGCACTATACAGTCGGCACAATAAATACCCCTGCTCAGCACCTGACAGCCCGGTACAATTGACCCGGCCCTCGGCCTGCGGGATCATGTTCACCAAATCAGAAATAGAATGACCCAAAAATTTCATGCCACGTTCTTTTCCCTTACGCCTTGTGCCTTACGCCCTGAGCCGTGTGCCTCAATTTATATTTATATATGATACTATTTGTGCTGATTCAAGGGGTCGGGCTGGGCTGGGATGTGAAACATTCTTCATAGACTAAAACACAAGCTGATAACGGCTTCCGGCCCCGCGCCCGAGTAACTGGAGGAAGTGTTGGCTGGCAAGTGTCTTGAGGGCATATTGAACGGTGCGGCGGGGCAGCTCCGTCTCTTCTACGATATCAGCTACCTTCAGGCGCTTTTCCGGGCTGGATCTAAAGCAGTTCAAAACGGCCAGAGCCGATACCGAAAGCTTCTGTAGGCTGGCATATTTCTTACGGTAGAACTTAACATCGGCTAACGAAGATTCCATAGTCTTGATAAAAAACCAGGCTAAAGGCTCTAAGTCATACTGTGTCGGTTCGACTTGAAACTTGCCGCCAGAGCATTTGTGAAGGGCGGCGTAATAAAGGGGGCGGTTTTGCTCAATATGACGGTCAATCGCGATGTAGGGGGTAATACCAGATAAATACTTATCACCCGACTGAAATAAGGCCAAAACAAAAAGGGCTCGCCCGAGCCGCCCGTTACCATCCTGGAAAGGGTGGATGGCCAAGAATCGAAAAACAAACTCAGCGGCAACCAACAGGGTCCAAGGTTGTTCTCGGATGGTATTGTTATACCATTTTACCAGCTCCGCCATTGCAGTACTCGTGATAATTCCCGGAGGAGAGGGATCTAAGACTACCCACTCTTCTCCCGTGTCGTGATTGATGGAAACCACTCGGTTCGGCGCAGTTTTATATCCCCCTGCATGACTTGCAGCCTTGGGATGGTATCGAAGTAAATCATGATGAAGCCCTCGAATGACAGTTTCCGTTAAAGGGAACAGCTCATTCGCTTGCAGGTAGACGGTTGTCAGTACCTGTCGGCAACCAACCACCTCCTCAACGCTTCGTTCTCTGTCTTTTGACAACTTGTTTAGAATAAACGTTCTCTTCTCCTCAAACGCGGTAACTTTACCGTCTTTGTTCAAGGCCGTATCGACCCATTCTATCTCTTGGTTTGTTAGAACTGCATTTTCTATTCTGGTGGAGGCTCCGATATTGCTGATTAAGGCAAAGCGATGAAGATATCTCGCCTCGTCAGAAGGTAAGGCTTCCAGCTCTTTATATGTTTCTACAAATAACCCCTGGAGCCTTTTCAGTTCATTTTCTATTTTATTGCTGGGGGTAAAAGAAAGCATATGGCCTCCTGGGTAAGACAGATTTTATCAGAGAACATACCAAATTGCGCAATAATGCGCAAGTATTATTGTGTGTTATTTGCGCATTATTGCGCATTTCTTAAATGGTCTGGGGATGGTAGGACACGGGCTGGAATGGGAGGATGTCGTAGGATGGAAAAGTAATAACCGGAAGGTCTCTTTTTCCGGAAAAAAAGCGGATGTCAGCAGCCAGGAGTTCGGCCGCTTTTGCTTCAGCGCACACGACAAAAAGAGGCCGATTGAGCGCACTATACAGTCGGCACAATAAATACCCCTGCTCA
>JBEQLC010000037.1:0-10719 GCA_040326175.1 Desulfobacteria bacterium
GCCTATTTACAGCCTCACCCTTGGACGCCTTGGATCTACAGCACCCTCGGCTTTTGCAACGTTAGGCTAGGCAGACCAAGTGCCTGAAACGGATAGGGCCTCAACGGTGAGCTAAACTTTGACAGTGTTTAATCGTTTGACTGGCTGTGCATTTTTTGCCTTTGACATCTGTGAGATAATGATTATTTTATTATGTTTAGGCGCATTATGCAGTGAACGCATGCAGTGAAGCCAAGTGTGAAGCTAATCCGGAAAGTCGTCATTACAAATGAACTCGGGCTGCATGCCCGTGCTGCTGCCAAGATTGCCAAATTGGCTGAGGGAGCCCGTTCTGAAGTCTATATTGTGAAGGATGGTCAAGAGGTGGACGCAACAGACATTCTTGACATCATAGCCCTTTACTGTCCATGCGGCGCAGAGGTAGCAGTGAAAATCGCCGATCCTGCGGATGAAAATGTATTGAAGGACATAGCTCGACTCATTGAGACCGGTTTTGGAGAATCGTAAGAATGCCTGACAGCACAGCCAGACATGAAGTCAAGCCTGAGGCAAACCTGACACTTCAGGGCGTCGCCGGGTCCCCCGGTATTGCCATTGGCAAGGCCTATCTGGTGCAGCAGGAAGATGTTGATGTTGTGGAAAAACGCTTCGTCTCGTCGGAGAATACACCTGCCGAAGTAAAGCGCTTCAAGGAAGCAGTCAAGAAGGCCCGGAAACAGCTCAAGCGTATCATCGACGACGTGCCCGAGGAGTTTAGGGAGCATATATATATCCTCGACGCACACATGATGCTCTTGAAGGACAAGATGCTCTACAAGGGGACCATCGCGCATATTGAGAGCGAAAATGTTAATGCAGAATGGGCCCTGAAAATGGCCGTAGATGAGGTCAAATCGATCTTTAAGAAGATGTCAGATCCTTATTTTAGGGAAAGGGGTTCAGATATTGCGCATGTCTCCAAGCTCGTCACGGAGAACTTGCTCGGCACCGAACCTTCCAACATCTCTGGTATCGACAAACGGGTCATTATCGTAGCACGCGACCTATCTCCTGCAGAGACAACGCAGATTCAGCTCGAAAAGATACAGGCTTTCTTGACGGATTCGGGGGGCAGAACGTCCCATACCTGTATCATTGCGAGGTCCCTTGAAATCCCTGCTGTGCTTGGCCTGGGTACTGCCACACAACAGATTAAGACCGATGACCTCATTATTGTGGACGGGAGCGCCGGAGTGGTCATACTTAATCCGGACGAGGAAACGCTCACCCGGTATCAAGAACGCAGAGACTTGTTTGAACAGTATCAGGCCACCATTACTAGGTCCAGTCATCTGCCGGCTGAAACCACCGACGGGTTTCACTTGCCGGTCATGGCGAATATTGGCGTGGTCGAAGAAGTGGTCTCGCTTATTGACCATGGCGCGGATGGAATCGGTTTATATCGGACCGAGTTTCTTTACTTGAATCGACCAATCCTCCCATCGGAACAAGAGCTTTTTGATAATTACAGGGACGTGGTTGAAATAGTGGCCCCCCGCCCGGTCACCATACGCACGCTTGATGTTGGCGGGGACAAGTTTGTTAGCGACCCACGATTGGCTGAGGAGATGAACCCGGCACTGGGGCTTCGGGCCATCAGATTCAGCCTCCAGTCTCCGGAAATCTTTATGACCCAACTTCGAGCCATACTGAGGGCCGCCAACTTCGGGAATGTCCGTATCATGATTCCCATGATCTCTCAGGTAGACGAGATCCTTAAGGCCAAGGAGTTCCTGAACCGGGCAGCGGAATCTCTGGAGAAAGACGGGATACCTTTTAAGGCAGATATTGAACTTGGGGCTATGATCGAAGTTCCATCGGCTGTGATGATGGCTGACGTCCTGGCCAAGGAGGTCGATTTCTTCAGCATTGGTACAAACGATTTAATTCAGTATTCTCTGGCCATAGATCGAGTAAACAAGCACGTGGCCCATCTCTATCAGCCACTTAATCCCGGAGTGTTGCGAATGATCCAGCGAGTGGTAGATGCTGCCAAGCAAGCGGATATCGAGGTAAATATGTGTGGTGAGATGGCGGGAGATCCTCTAAATCTACCGGTACTTCTCGGTATGGAGCTCGATGCTATCAGCATGAACCCCATATCGATTCCCTCCGTCAAGAGGGTGGCCCGCATGCTATCTGTTGAGGAAGCAAAGCTGTTCTTGAAGGAGGCACTTCAACGACCAACAACGGAAGACGTAATAAAGCTTGTTCAGAACACTTACGGGCCCTCATTTCCAAAGGCTGCCCTTTCTCGGCCGAACCAAGTCTGACATCCTGCTTTCGATCATTCCTGAAACGCTTAAGGCAAGGTAAGTGCCAAACCATTAATGAGGTAATCTGAGGTGGACGGCGTCAAGATTGTATGCCAGAACCGTAAGGCCCGGCACGACTACTTGATCCTCGACGAGTATGAGGCCGGAATGGTCCTGCTGGGTACTGAGGTGAAGTCCTTGAGACTTGGGCAGGCAAATATTAGGGACAGCTATGCCACGGTTCGAGGTGGGGAAGTCTTTCTTTACAATATGCACATAGGCACGTATCCTTTTGCAGCTCACGGGAATCATGAACCTCGTCGACCCAGAAAGCTTCTCCTTCACAAGAAGGAAATCAAGCGTCTCACGGGCAAAGTCAAAGAGAAGGGTCAAACCCTGATCCCGCTGCAGGTCCACTTCAAGGATGGCAAGGCCAAAGTCACCTTAGCCCTTGCCACCGGAAAACGAAAATACGACAAGCGAGAGGCCATCAGGAAACGTGAGGAACAGCGAGAATTGGATCGTGCCAAACGCGAACGAAGTAAGAATTGACTTTTGGGATAGGATGGGTTATTTTATTCTATAACGTCTGCGTGGATAGACTGTTTGCCTATTTGTCCATGAATCTCCACTAGCTGCTCTCATTATGGGGGCGAAACGGGTTCGACGGGGATAAAGAAGCATAGGTTGCATACCGAGCGCCTGCCAACTCGTAAAAAGGGTAGGAATTAAAATAATCGCAGACGATTATAATTACGCCTTAGCCGCTTAATACCGGCTAACGTCCTCCCGGGCTTTTCCTGCGAGCCCGGAAAGGGCGTCGACTAGCAGGATCGCCTCTACCGGTTGCTTGTTACGTGAGAGGCAAAACTCATAACAAGATAGCGCCTCGAGGATCCAGCCTGAAAGAGCCTTGAGGAGCGAAAAATAGAATTCGGGCTATGTATGTAGAAGCCTATGTAGAATATCACCGGACGCGGGTTCGACTCCCGCCGCCTCCACCATTCAAATTTAGTTATTTCAATTAGTTAAGCGGCACACATTCAACCAGTAACTGACCAGTAATTGAATCCGGCTCTTGGGTAATGAGAGTCGGATTTTTTTGTTTGGAAAACCAAAAGTCGGAGACCGGAGTCCCATCCCCCCACCCTTCTATTTTTGCTGTCTGGAGTTTTTGATTTTTTCAAGGTGTTGACAACGTCACTTCGACGGCAGGCACTACATCAAAACCATCTGGGATGTGTGGCGAAGGCATGTCAGTGAATCTAGTGACGTTGCTGGCTTGTTAACTTACGTTTACCAATGACCACTAACCCATAACCGCCGGATGTGCAGTAAGTTTATAGGTTAACAGCGTCTCCGCGTACTTCCCTAAAAGAGTGCCTATGCTTTGTTGAACACCAAGTGTGTGGAAGAGTATGGACGGATCCGGTCCCCCAAAATGGGCTCTGTCTCCAGGAAATGAATTGTATCAAGCTTACTTCTCAGGGCTTCGTTTTTTTGATATGATCGAGAAAGCTTCCAGTTGCACAGGAAAACGACTCAATGGACGGAGAGCTTAAGAATATATAACTGGAGATAGAAGATGAAGGAACCAACTGTACCATTACAAAATCTCGCCATGCGCTCACGCCTAAAGTACTATACTTTGGCGTTGGCAGTAATATGGACTTCAATTTTGGTGTTGGTGTTGGCACTGAGTATCAAGGAGGTGCGTGACGATACCAAGAATCTTGCTTACGGCAAGGCCGTTGCACACTTCAATAAAGATCAAGCGCTTCGCTTCTGGGCGACCGAGCACGGCGGTGTCTATGTCCCCGCTACGGAACAAACACAGTCAAATCCTTATCTGGTCAACATTTTTGAACGAGACATCGAAACACCTGAGGGGAAACGTTTAACATTAATGAACCCAGCCTATGTTGTGCGTCAGATGAACGAATGGTTCGCTGATCTGTATGGTGTATACGGCCACATAACGAGCCTGAAGCCTTTGCGCCCAGAGAACGCCCCTGATGATTGGGAGCAGGCAGCACTGGTGGCCTTCGAGCAAGGAAGTGAGGAGGTCAGCCAGTTTTCGTCCATCGAGGAAAAGCCTTTCTTTCGCTTCATGCGTCCAATGTTAGTGAAGACAGGTTGCCTGAAATGCCATGGACATCAAGGGTACGAGGCAGGGGACGTTCGAGGTGGTGTATCCGTGTCTGTGCCTTTGACTCCTTTACTGGTAACTCAGCAAGGAAGGATCAAAACGCTCGTCTTGACATGTTCGCTTCTATGGATGATTGGCCTATCAGGGATCGGTTTTGGTTGGCGCCAGATTAGAAAAAGTGATGATGACCGTAATCGAGTACAAGAAACCTTGATAGATAGCCAGGGGCGCTACCAAGAGTTATGGGATAATTCGCCCGCAGCTTATCATATGCTTGATGTGGAAGGCATAATCAGACAGGTTAATCAAACCGAACTGGATATGCTGGGTTATACAAGAGACGAGATGCTGGGAAAGCCTATCTTCGAGTTTGTAATGCCAGAACAACGGGATGACGCAGAAGAAAGATTTCGACTCAAACTGCTTGGTAAGGAGATTCCAAAACAGGGTAATAGAAAGTATCTCAAGAAAAATGGCTCAGGGGTGAATGTGTCTATTGATGACATATTGGAAAGGGACACAGATGGCAAAGTTTTGGGTGTTCGAACAACCATGGTCAACATAACTGACCTCAAACGGGCACAAGAAGAGCTTCGGCATCTCTCAGCCCAGCTCCTTGAGGTCCAGGAAAATGAAAGGAAAAAGCTTTCTCGGGAACTTCATGATAGCACTGGGCAGCTGCTGGCAGCCCTCAGGTTCGGCATGGAAAATGCCCTTGACAAAGTGCGTCATGGCACGATCGGGGAAAGCGTTGAGTTGTTGGAAACCGTTATCCCTTTAGCAAGACAGGCCAGTGATGAGGTCCGAAGAATTCACACGGGCTTGCGGCCTTCGCTGATAGACGATTTGGGCATCGTGGCGACTATTTCTTGGTTTTGCCGGGAATTTGAAACCCTCCATGCGGGTGTCCGCATGGAACAAATGATTCACATAGGAGAGAAAGAGGTACCTGAGCCCTTGAAGATTGTAATCTTCAGGATCTTACAGGAAGCTCTTAACAATATAGCTAAATACGGCAAAGCAGATCGCGTGCGTGTTTCCTTAAGGGAAAAAGACGGCAAACTGGAATTGGCCATAGAGGACAACGGCCAAGGATTCGATGTTGAACATGTGCGTTCTGAGAAAAATGCTGACAGAGGCGTGGGCCTCACTAGTATGAAGGAGCGCGCTGAGCTTTCCGGCGGGTCATTTTCAATCGAATCCAAGAAAGGCGCAGGAACCACGGTCCGGGCGTCATGGCCATACGGGAGTGAAGAGTCTATTTCGTGATCAGCCCTTTTTCCATGGCTAAGGCTGTCAATGCAGCGGCATTATGGAGGTCCAGCTTCTGCATCAGATTCGCCCGGTGCTTCTCTACGGTTTTAACACTGACACAAAGGTAGTCGGCAATCTCCTTGTTCCTATATCCCTCGGCGATCAATTTCAGGACCTGTCGCTCGCGCCGTGTTACGGTATCCCACGACGAACTAGGTTTTACGCGCTTTTTTCCGTCCAAATACCCCTGTATGACTCTCTCTGAAACCGCCGGACTGAGATAGGACTTACCATCCAACACAGTCTCGATGGCCAGCATCAGTTCAGGGCGGGTGGCATCCTTTAAGACGTATCCGTCGGCACCGGCCTCAAGGGCTGCAAGCACGTATTCCTCTGCCTTGTGAACGGTCAAAGCCACTACCTTTGTCTCTGGGCATCGGTTTTTTATCTCTCGGATGGCATCCACTCCGTTCGTTCTGGGCATCGACAGATCCATGAGCATAAGGTCCGGCAAAAGTTTTTCGGCGCACTGGATCGCCTCTTTTCCGTCTTCAGCCTCCCCGACAACCTCAAGATCCGGACTGGAAGATATCAGAGCCCGCAGTCCTTCTCTGAGTATTGTATAATCTTCAGCGATAACGATTTTCTTCTTCTTGGACATAATCGAATCGAATGCCGGAAAGACCGTAAATCAAAAAGAACCCAACCAGAAGGCCCGCCCGCATAACCTCACTCTGGGCTGTTGCCCCATATTCTCATTGAAAATACTGTCAAATACAACCCTAAATACAGTGTATACCCCATTTACCATGTTGATGTCGTCCGGTAAAGTATAAACTGAAAATCTAATAATGCGATTGAAACTCTCTCCGGTGCCCATAAATCCCGATAGATCGAGATAAATAGGGATGGGGAATGCTTTTGATGTTGAAGTTCAAATGAATTGATGTCCGTAAAGGCAGGTGGTCTTTTGGGAGAAACGAAAATGTTTAAGACATTAATAGTCGAGGACAATACCACTTTTAGGGAATCGCTCAAAGCGACCTTGGGGACGGAATTTCCCCTCATGATTATTGAGGAGGCAGCAGATGGAAAGGTGGCGTTGGAGAAGGTCATCACCTTTCAGCCAGACCTGATCTTTATGGACATCAAGTTGCCAGGGGAAAGCGGCCTCGACCTGACAAGAAAAATAAAAGCAGATAATGCCGGCATCTTTATCATCATCCTAACAAGTTATGACCTGCCGGAATACCGAGAGGCTGGCCAGCAGTATGGTGCCGATCATTTTGTCTCAAAAGGCTCATCCACCAGGGAAGAGATTCTGGAACTGGTCCGATCCATCTCGTCAAACGGCGGGCTTGATTTGCCTGATCCCGAAGGGAATGGCTATTCGTCAATGACCTGAGAAAACAGGGAGACACCGTGGCAAATGTTCTGATTGTAGATGATCAACCGTGCGTTCGAGAGCTCATCTCGGAAGAACTCATTTGTGTGGGCCATCAGGTCACGGGTGTGGGTAGTGCCGAGTCGCTCATGGTGCACCTCAGGTCTGCACACTTTGATCTGGTGTTGCTCGATCTGTATCTGGAGGGCCCCAACGGTTTCGAATTGTTGGGCGATATCAAACGGGAATATCCCGATCTACCTGTCATTATCGTAACCGCTTATGACAACTTCGCGGATGACCCGCGACTCTCCGGGGCCTCCGGCTATGTGCTCAAGAGTACTGATCTTGGCGAACTCAAACAAAGAGTAGATGATGTCATGCGGAAGAGAGCGGCCAGTCAGGTGAAGATGGCGCATTGGCCACATCTTCGCCAAGTGCGCCTGAGGCGAGCACTGCAGCCCCAGTAAGGCCTGAAAAATTACAGGATGATGGCATCATACGGGCCGATTGAAGCTCCCTGCAGCCCGCGAAGCACCGCCGTCAGGGGTCTATCGGCACGTCCGAGAGAGATTGAAGAACCCTGCAGCAAGCTGCAGGGAATCTTCGACCGTAAGGAAGTGTACTATTCTTAGATTCGCTCGCTAACCTTTATCCGCCTCTGGCGGACCGCAGCCCCGCTGGGCGGGATCTCCGCTCCGCTCCGACAAGCTGCGGGGAATGCGCTCGCTGTTGCGGTTCAATGTCGTATAAACAGGACAACATTGTAACTCCGTGCAGTGCCGATATAGCCTGATCTACAGGTAATAATGGATTGCTTTTTCGGTTCAATTTCGAGAATTGGTTACTCTATCTCCATGAAGAGGTAGTCGGCCCAGACCGACTGCTTTCCTCCTATCCAAGCCCGGGCAGACATTTTTTTGACACACGCTTGACAAAGAGGGCGGAGAGGTAAATAGTTGGCTCAATAATAATTATCATTCCTACTCTAGAGAACAGGAATTCCCATGTCGAATACCGATTTCAGACTTACCCCTCAACGAAAAGTCATCCTCGAAGAGCTCATGGAAACGGATTCCCACCTGACGGCCGCAGAGGTGTATGAGATTGTGCGTGCCCGACTGCCGCGAATCAGCCTTGGTACAGTGTACCGGAATCTCGAAACTCTTTCGCAGTTGGGGATGATACAGAAGCTGGACGTTGGAGGTACTCAGAAGCGTTTCGACGGAAAAACAAACATTCACTATCATGTCCGGTGCCTGAGCTGCGGCCGTGTTGACGACGCACCCATAGAACCCCAAACAGCACTGGAAGAGGCCATAGAAGGTTTGACTGATTACGAGATCATCGGGCATAGGCTGGAGTTTGTCGGCTTGTGCCTCAAATGTGGAAAGCAAGCTGGAGGAGAGGCTCAAACAAAGGGTTAAGACAAACCCCTGAGAGAGAAGTGGGAGGTGCTAAGATGGCAGAAAGACTTCAAGTGTTCAAATGCGACGTGTGTGGGCACATTGTCGAGGTTCTCCATGAGGGCCAGGGCGAGCTTGTATGCTGCAAACAACCCATGAAGCTCCTTGTGGAAGGATCGGTCGACGCTGCCCTTGAGAAACATGTGCCTGTCATAGAAAAGATCGCGGGTGGCATTAAGGTTAAGGTAGGCAGTGTTCCTCACCCCATGGAGGAAGAACATTATATTGAGTGGATTGAAATCATCGCAGACGGAAAGGCTTATCGCCAGTTCTTGAAGCCGGGAGAGGCACCTGAAGCCACGTTCAATATCGATGCGGAACAAGTCACAGCCCGTGAATACTGCAACCTGCATGGGCTGTGGAAAGGATAATGGTCATACTGAATCGTGAGATAGGCGGGCGGGGCATTACCATGCTTATTACAGCGGGTCAGGATTGATCGGACTCGAGTCGGACGAAAGGAGGCCAGATATGTCAAATGGCCAGGATAGATCCTTGCAGATGCTTTCCACGGCATTAGAGTTGGAGAAGAAGGGTACAGGGTTTTATGATAACGCCGTTTCAACATGCCAGAACGAGGTGGGCAGAGAAATCTTTCGGATGCTCATGCAGGATGAAATCGTGCATATGGACCGTATCAAGAGGATATACGAACTGCTGAAAGCAGGTGGGGACTGGACTGATGAATGGAAGTCTGTAAAGCCAGACCATAAGGATCTCGGAGTGCTCTTTAGGGAGATGGTGTCCACCCACGGAAAAGACATCACCGCGAAAACGAGCGACATAGAGGCGCTTGATGTGGGCATCGATCTAGAATTGCGGGCCATTGCCTTTTATCAAGGACACCTCTCCGAGGCCACCGATTCCTTGGAACGGGAATTCCTTGAGCAGATTATCACGGAGGAGAAGGGTCACCATGCCGCCCTTGCGGATATGAAGCTGTACCTTTCTGATCCGGCATCATGGTTTGGTGAGCAAGAGCACCCGGGGCTTGATGGGGCTTAATCAGACACGCTGGGACATTGAATGAGAGATCATACGTTGAACATCCTCATCGGCGGTGAAGCGGGCCAAGGGTTGGTCACGCTCGGATATCTCCTGGCCAAAAGCCTTGTGCGATACGGCTATTCCATCGTCGTGACTCAGAGCTACCAGTCTCGGATTAGGGGCGGACATAACACCTTTGCGATCCGCGTAAGTGTCGATGAAGTGATCGCCCCAAAGGAGTCGGTGGACCTTCTTGTGGCTCTTGACGCAGACACGGTCAGTTTACACAGGAAAGATCTTTCGGCTGACGGTCTTATTGTCCTCGACAGTGCTTTTGACCTTGATGGTGACACCCTACTTAAAGTCCCTTTCAGAGACTTGGCTCAGGCCAGGTTTTCAAATATCGCCGCCCTCGGTATAGTTGGTTCGCTTGTTGGTCTGGACGAAGCATTGATGGCTACGGCGTTAGATGATTTCTTCGGCAAGAAAAAACCACAGTTAGCTGAAGAAAACAGACGTGCACTTGCAGCAGCCGTGGAGTGGGCAGCCGAACGAGTCACAGAGAGTTTCAGACTCCCCAGCATTCCTAGTCCTCCCAAGCGTTTGATGATGAACGGAAACGAGGCCATTGCCCTTGGGGCTCTTTCAGCTGGCCTGAAATTCTGTGCCTTCTATCCGATGACCCCTTCGACATCTATCGTTCTTAACCTTGCGGCCCAGGCCCAGAGAATGGGCCTGATAGTAGAACAGGCAGAAGACGAGATTTCAGCTATTAATATGGCAATAGGGGCCTCGTTTGCCGGTGCACCAAGCATGGTTGCGACATCCGGGGGAGGATTTGCCCTCATGGTGGAAGGAGTCAGCCTTGCAGCAATGACCGAGACCCCCTTGGTCATCGTAGTGGCACAGCGCCCCGGCCCTGCTACCGGCCTACCTACACGGACCGAGCAGGCCGACCTGGAGCTTGTTCTTCATTCCGGGCACGGTGAGTTTCCCAGGGCCATCTTTGCACCGGGAACCGTCGAGGAGTGCTTTCACCTGACCATGAGGGCACTTAGGCTTGCAGAGGAATGTCAAGGCCCCATATTTCTCTTGACCGACCAGTTTCTTGCTGACTCCTACCGTGCTGTAGTTCCCTCTGATATAGAAAGTTCGCCGCCCGTGACCATCAGTCTTAGTTCCCAG
>JBEQLC010000038.1:0-10674 GCA_040326175.1 Desulfobacteria bacterium
GCACCTACCCTTATAGTCACAACTCGGAAGAAAGGAGGATGATGTAATCGGTATTACTGTCCGGGAAGCGGTTGAGGGAGACGCCGCAGACTACATCTTCAAATTCTTAGCAACGCAGAGGAACTCGAAAGGATCACGAAGATGCATGACTCACTCGATGAATATTCCTATGCATTGCCTATGCCTTCCTTCGGTGGGTCGCAGGCTCAACAGTAACGGAGTCTTACCCAAGGAATAGGCGGTAAGATGCCTCCAAAGTATTCAGATTCCTATTCCTATTCCGTTCAAAAGATATACAAATATTTTCTTCGTGAACACCCCGTTGCCACGGGTTGGTGTCAGGCTGCAAAAGTATCCTCTCATACGAAACCACGGGCCTCATGGCATCAGCCGCCTTCAGAGATCTGGGTCAGTTCCACATCTCCCCAAAGGCCGATCCTGCTATCCACGATTACAACTATGCCCATAACCCCTTTTATCTTTTCTCCGAACGCAATGGCCGGTTCAATGTCATCTTTGCCCGACACCTTGTTTCCAATGGCTGTAGCGGCAGCGTCCGCAAGTGCTGTTGAGTCTGAAATCACGACGGCTGCGTCTGCCCTTCCAAGGCTAAGGGAATGACCTAATGTCCCCGAAGAGGTACAAACGGCCACAGGGCGTCCCGGCGAGTCGATACGCACTCCAATCTTGCTGCTAAGGGGAGACTTGCCGGCAAAAATGCCTGCAACTAAAGGAAAGCAGGTCCTGATGAAGACATCTCCCCCATTTTCAACAATCACATCTTTGCTGTGTGCCAGGAGGTCTCTGCCCACGTACTCAGCAATAGCCCCTGCCACTGCTGCCATTGGGCCAACACCAGCATTTTCGCCCGCCGCGATCATAGTTTTGACAATGGGTGGTGACAGTTTGTCCCTGGGCCATGGGACCATCGCATGGACAAACTCTGGGTGCTGTTCAAGATAACGTTCAAGTGGAATTCTGTGTTTGAGAATAAGATCTTTTGTTTCGGTTTCAAGAGGTTTGTCGGCCCTAACAAGAAGATCAGTCTCCCTGACCACAACCCGGAAACTTGCCAGGTTCTTGTCCGAAACAAGGCTGCGATAAGTGCGCCGTTGAGCCTGTTTCATGTTGGTTGTGAGGTTAAGGGGTTGAGTTGTTGAGTGGTCTCGCCTGGCATCACTTCTGACACACGCTTTCAACCGCACTGTAGCCCAAGAAGTTGTTGACTGCTTCGATCAAGTCTTGGCCAGCTTTCACCCGTATGCTGTCGGGCAGCGCGATAATCGTGTCAGTCCTTTGTGGCATCACGAGGTGCAGAAAGGCGCTGCAAGATCCCTTGTGTTGCTGCAAGATCTCACAGAGTTTCTGGAGACTTTCCTTGTTGAGATCGGTTATGTCGAGGCTAAGATGGACACTCGCTGTCCAAGTCTCTTCGGCCTTCTCTATTGGAGCAATCGCGTCCGCCAGAATCTTGCTTGACTGTTCGTCTCTCGTGATACGACCTTCAACCATAATGGCTGAGTCCTTATTTACAAGGTCGGACACTGTGGAATATAGTGAGGAGAAGAGGATGACCTCTGCTAGACCGCTCAAGTCCTCCAGGGTTACAAAGGCCATAACCGCCCCTTTCCTGTCATGATGAAGTTTGTACTCTCGAACAATGCCTCCTATCCGAACGACTCTACCATCTGAAAGGTCCCGAAGCTTGAGGGTATTTGTATTGGCGAACTTCTTGAGTACTGGCTCGTACCTAGCGAGAGGGTGCCCGGTTATGAAAAAACCAACGGATTCCTTCTCATACTTCAAGAGCTCACTCTCACTCCACTCGTCTATTTCAGGAAATGGGGGATAGATCGTGTCGCGGCTATCCATTTCCATAGCCTCAAAAAGGGTATATTGGCCGTTCATGCGATCCTTCTGGGCCCTCTGCCCTGCCTCCAAAGTCTCGTCGAGCACAGACATTATCTGAGACCGCCTTGCCCCTGTCGAATCAAAAGCTCCGGCCTTAATCAGGCTCTCAACAACACGCCGGTTGACCTTTCTGTAATCTATCCGTTCGCAGAAATCGAACAATGACTTAAAAACCCCGTTCTCTTCTCGAACCCGCAGAACTGATTCTATGGCTCCCTGTCCAACATTCTTAACGGCTGCTAAACCAAAACGAATCTTGTCCTTTACTGCCGTGAAATTCATCTCGCTTTGATTAATATCAGGGGGCAAAACCTCAATGCCCTGATTGCGACATTCGGCAATGTACTTGACCACGTCTTCAGTCGAGTTCATCTCGCTTGTTAGAATCGCAGCCATCAACTCGACCGGAAAGTGAGCTTTTAGATAGGCCGTCTGAAAGGCAATCATGGCATAAGCAGCGCTGTGGGCCTTATTAAAACCATAGCGTCCGAATGTCTCAATTTGGCCAAAGACCTTTTCCGCCTTGTCCGGATTAACCCCCTTCTCCTTAGCCCTGGAGAGAAATCGTTCACGCTCCTGAACCATGATCTCGGTGATTTTCTTGCCCATGGCTTGTCTCAGGTTGTCCGCTTCAGCCATGGAATAGTCTGCAAGCACACTTGCGATATTCATGACCTGTTCCTGATACACGATGACCCCATAGGTATCCTGAAGGATAGCTTCGAGCTCTGGAAGAAGGTAGGTCACGGGAACTCGACCATTCTTTCTTTCAACAAACTCATCGTGCATACCACTGTCTAAGGGCCCAGGCCGGTAAAGGGCGACCAATGCAATGATATCCTCAAAACAGGCTGGTTTAAGGCGTGTCAAGAGGTCTTTCATGCCCGAGCTTTCCAGCTGAAACACGCCTGTGGTCTGAGCTGAACCAAGGATTTGAAAGGTCTTTTTGTCCGCCAAGTCCAGATGTGCCAAATCTGGTGGGACGCCTCCCCGTTTGCGTATGATTTCGCATGTTTCCTTCATCACCGTGAGATTCCGAAGTCCCAGCAGATCGAACTTGGTCAGTCCGATTTTTTCCACAGCCTTCATGTCATACTGAGTAACGACCTCCCCTTTCTTGCCTCTGGCCAACGGCAGATACTCCACCAACGGCCGATCTGAAATGACCACTCCGGCAGCGTGGGTCGAAGCGTGCCTTGGCAGGCCCTCCAAAGCCTTGGCAATGACAAAGAAGTCCTTCACATGGGGCATTTCTTCCGCCATAGTTTGGAGTTTAGGCTCTTGGGCAATGGCTTGTTCCAAGCTGATATTTATCACCTCGGGTATCATCTTGGCGATGCCGTCAACCTCTCTCAGGGGAATGTCAAGGGCCCTTCCAACATCCCTTAAAACCGCTCTTGCCTGCATCTTGCCGAAAGTAATGATCTGGGCCACGTGGTTTGGGCCGCCGTATCTTTCCACCACGTACCTGAATACAGCCTCCCGGCCTTCTATGCAGAAGTCAACATCGATGTCAGGAAGCGTTTTCCGTGCAGGATTCAAGAAGCGTTCAAATATCAGTCCGTACACAATCGGATCAAGGTCGGTGATCTTAAGGGCATAAGCTACTAAGCTCCCGGCTGCAGAACCGCGGCCCGGCCCCACCGGGATGTCTGACTCTCTAGCAAACCGAACAAAGTCCGCAACCACCAAGAAATAGCTGGAGAAGCCCATGCCTTTGATCATGTCCAGCTCCCGGTCAAGACGCTCCTGGTATTGCTGGTTGTCTCCATCAGAAAAGTCGGGATTCCTTTTGCGAATTTCCTCAAATCGCACTTCCAACCCCTGTCTGGCCTCGCGTTCAAGATATTCATCCACACCGGAGACCGGATTCTCTTCCGAACTGAAGTCTCCGGACTCAGGGCGAAATCTGGGAAAATGATGGGACTTTAGGTCGAGTTCCAAGTTGCATCGGTTGCCGATCTCGACCGAATGTTCTATTGCACCCGGATAGTCCTGGAAATCGTGCTTCATTTCTTCCGGAGACTTGAAATAGAGCTCTTCAGTCCGAAACTTCAGACGTTTCGTTTCTTGGACGGGCTTACCAGTCTGGACGCACAGAAGCACATCATGGGCACGGGCATCTTCTCGATCCAAATAGTGACAATCATTCGTGGCAACCAGAGGGATTGAAAGCGTTTCACTCATTTCCCGCAGAGCATGGTTGACCGTATCCTGGGCCTGTATGCCGTTGTTTTGAACCTCCAGATAGAAATTGCCTTCTCCAAATATGCCCTGATAAGTATTCGCGGCCTCGGTTGCCTTATCCACGCGACCTGCTTGTATCAAACGTGGGATCTCACCGTGGAGGCAACCGCTCAAGGCAACTAAGCCCTTGCTGCAATCGGCAAGGATGGATTTGTCCACCCGGGGCTTGTAGTAGAAGCCCTCCAAATGGGACGCGGTAACCAGTTGACAAAGATTCTGGTATCCTTCTTTGTTTCTCGCCAACAGGATAAGATGGGACAACCCCCCTTTGTCACGCGGCGCCTTGTCAAATCGACTCCCCGGGGCTACATAGATCTCGCATCCAATGATTGGCTTGATACCGGCCTTGTACGCCTTTTCATAAAATTCAACGACGCCGTACATTGTGCCGTGATCAGTAATGGCCAGGGAGGTCATTTGGTGGGAGGCAGCCCTCTTCAGGAGAGGCTCTATACGGATTGCCCCATCAAGGAGGCTATACTGAGTGTGGATATGGAGGTGGACAAAACCAGCGGAAGGCATTATTACGATTTTCGATTGTTGATTTTTTGTTGTTTCAAGTAGTGCGTGAACGAAAAGTCATATTCAGGCAAAATCCGAATATCGATGTCCGTACTGTTTTCAAGGCGTAAGCCGCAAATCCGAAACAAATTCGAATACCGAATGACAAAATGACCAAAACTAATACACTGAAAATTCCATGTTTTTGTCATTGGAGCATTTCTATTTCTGTCATTGTTTCGGATTTCGTGGTTAGCGCAAGGTTGCGCCTGACGGCTTGAAAAGAGACACTTCGTGTCGGATTTCGAATTTCTGACCGAAAAAACAGAGGTTTTCGGTCAAACACTAAGTAGTTCATTATTCATCAATCCCATTACTCTAACCGGTAATTGGGGGCTTCCTTGGTAATGATCACATCATGTACATGGCTTTCGCGTAAGCCGGACGGAGTGACACGAATAAATTTTGCATTCTGCCGCAATTCGTCTACGGTTCGGCAACCAACATAACCCATGCCTGCTTTCAAACCCCCAACAAGCTGGTATACACACGCGGAGAGCGTCCCCTTGTATGGAACCCGGCCTACGATTCCCTCGGGAACAAGCTTGGCATCCTCATGAAGATCTTCTTGATAGTACCTGTCTTTGGCTCCTTTTTTCATGGCCTCCAAAGAGCCCATGCCACGATATACCTTATAACTTCGACCCTGAAACAAGATAGTCTCTCCCGGACTTTCGTCGGTGCCGGCAAAAAGACCCCCAATCATCACTGCGTCTGCACCAACGGCAATCGCCTTGGTTATATCGCCTGAAAATTTGATGCCGCCATCGGCAATCAGGGGAATACCGGTCTTGTCGCTGACTGGCCTACAGTTCATGATGGCAGTGACCTGCGGAACTCCAGCCCCGGCAATGATTCGGGTGGTGCAAATGGAGCCTGGCCCGACACCTAACTTAACCCCGTCGGCACCGGCTTTGATAAGGGCTTCGACCCCTTCGGGTGTGGCCACATTACCAGCGATTAACTCAATATCCTTAAAAGTGCTTTTTAGCTGTTCAACCGCTCCTAACACACCAGTACTGTGACCATGAGAGGTGTCTATCACAATGACGTCGGCACCACTGCCAAGCAGTGATTCGGTCCGCTCCTCCATGTCGGAGGCTATTCCTGTTGCAGCACCGACCCGGAGTCTTCCCAAGTGGTCCTTGCAGGCGTCGGGATACTTCTTGATCTTCTCTATATCCTTGATGGTAATGAGGCCTTTCAGATGCCCCTTGGTGTCCACCACGAGAAGTTTTTCGATTCTGTGTTTGTGCAGTAGCTTTTTGGATTCCTCAAGCGTAATTCCCTCCGATACAGTAACCAAGTTTTCCTTGGTCATTACGTCAGACACCTTCCTGTTCAGGTCTGTCTCAAAGCGAAGATCCCTGTTGGTTACAATCCCGACCAACTGGTTTTCCTTAACCACCGGAACTCCCGAAATACGATATTTTTCCATGAGTGTTAGTACCTCATGGATTTGTCTTTCAGGGTCAATAGTTAGGGGATCGACGATCATGCCACTCTCAGACTTCTTGACCTTGTCCACCTCTTGAGCCTGGCTCTCTATGCTCATATTCCTGTGAATAACTCCCATTCCCCCTTCTCTGGCCAAACTGATGGAGGTCTGGGCCTCTGTCACCGTATCCATGGCTGCACTTATGATCGGAATGTTGAGAGAAATTCTCGGGGTCAAGCGAGTGTGCACCACCACGTCGCGTGGCAGCACCTCTGAATAGGCTGGAACAAGCAAAATATCATCAAACGTCAAACCTTCCCCTAAGATGGACTGTGCCATAAGCGCTCCCCCGTATCTCTTTGTAGAATCTGCATGTTTAGCAGATGAGCCTCCATTTGGCAATAATTTATTGGGATGTGGGGAATCGATATCCTTGACAGGAAGGCCCAAAGAAAACTATAGGAGAACGATGCTGGTAAACATCAATCCCAACAATCCGCAACCCCGTCTGATTCGAAGGGTTTCAGAGGCGCTTAAAGACGGGGCGACGATTGCCTACCCCACAGACACCTATTACGGCATAGGCTGTGACATTATTAATAAGAAAGGGATAGGAAAAATCTATCGTATCAAACGGCGAAGCCAGAAAAAGCCCTTCAGTTTTATCTGCGCCGACCTAAAGAATATCAGCCAATATGCCAAGGTTTCCAATTATGCTTATAAAACCATGAAAAGGCTCCTGCCAGGTCCTTATACATTTGTCCTGGAGGGCGCTAAGCTTGTTCCAAAAATAGTCCTGACCGCGCAGAAAACGGCCGGTATTCGGGTACCGAATCACCCTATCTGCCTAGCTTTGGTCAAACAACTCGGCCGCCCCATTATATCTACAAGCGCCAGCCTTGCAGACGGTGAGATACTTTCCTCATCTGCGATTTTCGACGCTCTTGGGACTCAAATTGACATTGTCATTGACGGTGGGCCGGTACCAGGACAGCCCTCAAGCGTGGTTTCTCTTATTGGGGATATCCCTGAAGTCATCCGGGTAGGACTGGGGGACGTGGCTATCTTTCAGTGATTTAGGATTGCGAATTTCGGAATAGCAGAGAAGATGAAATGGTCAAACGAGAAACATTTGATTTTCGATTCTTGATTTTCTTAGCTCACTTTATTGATCCTTTTGCCTAGACTTTCAGCCGGCTTAAAGTGAACCACCCAACGCTTGGGAATATATACCGGGGTCTTGGTCTTGGGATTCCTTCCCTTTGCAGGTCCACGCTCTTTTATCGTGAAGCGACCCAGTCCTCGCAGCTCGATTGTCTCCCCGCCCATTAGGCCTTTCGCCATGCTTCCAAAAAATTCATCTGCAACGCTCAACATATCCTGCTTGCTAATACCGGGAAATGCTTTCACTAAAGCGTTTATCAGCCCTTGCTTAACCATCATGTACACCATGGCCCGGCACATATAGATAACCGGAATGAAGCGCAGCACCTGTGATCCTGTCCAGAGCTCCTGCCAGCTTGGAACCCAAAATGAATTCGAGCATCGAGAACTTCTTCTCTTCGGCATATATTACCGAAGGCTCCCCCTTGATGCCTCCTAGTTCGGATGCAATTGCAATTGCATCCTCCATGTTGCCCAGGCTGTCGAGCAAGCCGAGTTTCTGCGCCTGTTCTCCCGATAATATTCGACCGTCGGCAATGGCTCGAACCGACTCCTCAGACATCTTTCTCCCCTCAGCAACCGCTGTTACGAATTGCTGGTGGACATTGTCAATAAACTCTTGCAACAGGTCCCTTTCTTCAGGCGTCATTTTGCGCAAAGGGGAACCCGTGTCCTTGTACTCCCCACTCTTCAAGACAACTGCTGAAAGCCCGATCTTCTTAAACAACTCTTCCAGATTGGTAAATTCCATCAGAACTCCGATGCTACCCGTAATGGTACCAGGATTTGCCACAAGGTGATCGGCTGCTGCGGCCACATAGTATCCGCCTGAAGCCGCTATGGCACCCATTGAGGCAACCACCTTCTTAGTACGGACAGTCTTCTTTACCTCTGCATAGATTTCTTGGGAAGGGCCGACGCCACCCCCGGGAGAGTCGATCCTCAACACAATGGCCTTGACGTCCTCATTCTGTCGGAATCTCTTAAGCTGCAAAACAGTTTCCTTGGCATCTGTGATAACCCCTTTGACTTCTATAACCCCAACCTTTTCGCCAAACTCAAAGGCAGCATCACTTTTGCCAAAAAAGAAAAGGGCCGTCATGCTGATGATCATGACCGCCCCAATAGCACAAAGAACCAACAGAGAAAATAAAATGGGATGTCTTCTAGCAAACATCGTACCCGCCGGGTCTTCCTACGCCTCTTTGTCGGTTTCCTGTTCAGCCACCTCAGGTTCTACGGCATCCTCAATACCAATATCAGCCGTCTCCCCTGTTTCATCCACGGTGACCTGCTCGGTTGTGTCCTCCACGGCCACTTCCGGGCCACCCTCGACCTCGTTCTCCTCAACCTTTTCGTCAGCTATCTCGGGAGCCTCTTCAGCCACCTCAGGTTCCACGGCATCATCAATACCAATATCAGCCGTCTCCCCTGTTTCATCCACGGTGACCTGCTCGGTTGTGTCCTCCACGGCCACTTCCGGCCCGCCTTCCGTATCAGTCTCCTCAACGCTGTCATCAGCAATCTCGGGGGGCTCTTCAGATAGATCCTGATCCACTGTTCTATCTTTAAGATTGTCCTTCAGAAGCTCCCCTAGGCTCGATTCAGATCCTTTGTAAGTGCTCAAGTAGTCGACGACCAGATCATGTTCCTGATCCGTTTCAAGCTGCTTGATCGAAAGGCCGATGCGACGTTCCTTGGGATTAATATTGATGACCTTGGCCGAAATAATGTCTCCAAGTTGAAACTTGCCCACAGGCGTCTTAATCTTCTCTCCACTCACTTCCGAAACATGGGCCAGTCCTTCAATCCCCTCCTCCAGTTCAACGAAAAGACCAAAGTCAGTGACATTCGTTATAGCACCCGTAATCTTGTCCCCTATCTCATATCGTTCCGGGATCGTTTCCCATGGATCTTTCTGAAGTTGTTTGACCCCAAGAGAAAACCGCTCGTTTTGTTTGTCAATATTAAGGACAATAGCCTGAACTACGTCACCTTTCTTGTACAGTTCAGATGGGTGTTTGATACGCTTGGTCCATGAAATGTCAGAGATGTGTACTAAGCCATCGATTCCCTCGTCAATGCCGATGAAGAGGCCGAAATCCGTAATGTTTTTGATCTTTCCTTCGATGGTTGTCCCCACAGGATACTTCTCGCCAACGACATCCCACGGGTTAGGCACCACCTGCTTCATACCCAGAGATATTCGCCTGTTCTCTGCTGAAATGTTTAGGACAACGGCCTCCACGGTTTCCCCGACCGACACCACTTTTGAGGGATGACGTACTTTCTTTGTCCATGACATCTCTGAAACATGAATGAGACCTTCTATTCCTTTTTCCAGTTCGATGAAAGCACCATAATCCGTAAAACTCACGACTTTGCCCCTGACGTGGGAACCTATAGGATATTTCTCTTCAGCGGTCGTCCAAGGGTCTGGTACAAGCTGCTTTAACCCAAGCGAGACGCGCTCCCGTTCCAGATCAAGATTCAGGACCTTGACGGAAACCTCATCTCCCACGGAAAATATCTCAGATGGATGGCCTATGCGCCCCCAGGACATATCTGTGATATGAAGCAAGCCGTCAATCCCCCCAAGATCAATAAAGGCGCCATATTCCGTGATATTCTTCACTACACCTGTCATGACCTTGTCTTCGTGGATTGTTGCGAGAGTCTCAGCGCGCTTTGACTCGCGTTCCTTTTCAAGGATGACGCGTCTTGACAGAACGATGTTGCTTCGCTTCCGATTGTATTTTAACACCTTGAATTCAAATGTCTCACCCACCATTTTATCCAAATCGCGCACAGGCCGAAGACCTACCTGAGAACCAGGCAAGAAAGCGGGGATTCCCACATCAACTGAGAGCCCTCCTTTGACACGGCTTGTTATGACTCCGCTGACAACACTCTCCTCCTCATATGCCTTCCTGATATCTTCCCAAACCTTAATCTTGGAAGCCTTCTCCTTGGAAAGCACGACGATGCCACCGTCCTCGTCCCAGCGTTCCACCATTACGTCAAGCGTATCGCCCACCTGGCCTTCTATCGTGCCGTCAGGCCCGGTGAGTTCGGCAACTCGCACCTGTCCTTCAGACTTGTAGCCAATATCCACCAATACAAATTCCTTGTCGATCTGAATGATTCTGCCCTGCACGACCTGGCCTTCCTCAACGCGCCTGAAGCTCTCTTCATACATCTCCATGAGGTCTTCTTGGCCACCCGCGCTTGCTTCGGTACTCTGCCCTGCCGCCTCGGCCAAGTCTTGGGCACCGTCGCTCGGCTTATCCTCAACCTGAGATGTTTCGCCCCCTGGCACGACCTCGGGTTCTATGGCCTCCTGTGTTCCACTC
>JBEQLC010000039.1:0-10443 GCA_040326175.1 Desulfobacteria bacterium
GCCGGCAGGATAGCGACCGACGCCGGGGTGAAAAAGCTTGTACTTACACACTTTTACCCTGAATGTGATGGGGTCGATATGGCTGAGGAGTGCCGCAAGACCTACCAGGGCCCGCTAGTGCTGGCAGAAGACCTTATGGAGATAGAAGTTGTCTAATTCTTCTTCCAAGCATGACGTCGCAGCTTTTGTTCCAGCCTTGCCTTAAAGAGGTTCCGCGTTCTTGATAAAGAATGGTGAGAACAGATGGCGAATTTCTTCCAGCGATTCTTCGATGGCATACGTTATGCTTTTTGCGTACATGTCCAGTAAAACGAGAGCGTTTAGCGACGAATCTTTTTCAGTGGCACCCCGCAAACGTTTGGCAATGGAAGCATTTACAATCTGCATATTGTCATAGATATTTTTCAGCCCTCTTAACTCCAAATCAGCATCACCCCCCGCCTTTTTAAGGAAATACTGCGCCAACAGATACATGGAGGCAGCGCGGTATGTTGTTTCTGCTTCATTTGACAAGGGCAGATGAAAACCTGCCATTGGTCTGAAGAAAGCTGCATATGGACAGCCGCTGGCAGCGATAACCAAACCCATCATCGAACTGATTCCTTGTTCCGCCGTTGTATTCTGCGAGATAGATCTCTGCTTTGTAACAACCTCCACGTGCACTGTGTCATATGACAGCAGGCGGTCGAACGGTCCCACGATGTCAACAAGCCCAACAGCCAGGGGACAATGCGGAAAAGTGTCGATTGGAAGAGGGCAGTGTGGGCACTCATGAAAATCAAGCTTCGTCCATGAAGGCAAGTCTTCCGGAACATCACCGAGCAATTCAAGACTTTGACCATCTAATTCCAGATCATAGACCTCCTGTGATCCATCACCCAATGTGAAGCGATATTGAATAGCTATATTTTCCATTCTGCACCTCGTCCTTCTTTGTAACCAAGGCCCAGAGTTATCCCGTGTTGTTCGCATCTATAATTCATCACAGACTCTTGTGGCTCCTTTCTTGACCTCCAACGGGCTGAAAGCACGTTCTTGATCGCTCCTTTGAACCCAGAGGGACCCTCTTTGCCCATTTCATCCAATTTTTGTGTACAAAAAAACTAGCGGCACCACATACTCTTCAGGGCCGATTGGAACATGTTAGAACAAATTAGCATGTGGCCACGCCGTCGGTCAAGGATGTTGAGAGGATGAGAAACAAACCAAAAGGTCGTTGTGAATCCTCCCCGCCCTGAAGGACCGGGGTTATGCCTTGCGGCAGCGCCTTGTGCGCGGGGAGCGAGCCGGTCAAAAAAAGGATGACGTGGGTCACTTTATATATTAAGGCTAGAACCCATCTAAAGGCCTCGTGATGATTCTACACTTATTCACGGAACACCACACCAGAAAGGGCAAATAGCAGGAATGAAGATATTACTCATTTATCCTTATCCTCTTTATGACCGGTCTAAGGAGGAAGATATAAGACCAGTCCCCATAGGCCTCTACTATGTTGGCGCCGTTCTGAAAGAGAATAATTACGACGTTGAGATATTGAATTGGTACAATATCCACAAAACGCCTGAAAAGATTGGTGAGGTATTATCTGAAAAGAAGCCGGATGTTATCGGGTTTTCTATCTTAAACATGAACCGTTGGGGAGGCTTAGAGATTGCCCAAATAGCTAAACAGATCAATCCCGAGGTAAAGATCGTTTTCGGTGGCGTTGCTGCTACTTTTTTGTGGAAACATTTCTTGAAACATTTCCCACAAATAGATTTTGTTGTGATAGGCGAGGGCGAATATACTTTCTTGAAACTCGTCAGGTTGATTGAAAAACGCAATTACAAGAAAGTCAAAGACCTCAAAGGTATTGCTTTTAGAAAGAACGGCAGGATTATCAGAACCAAAGATGCCGAACCTGTAAGAAATCTTGATCAATTGCCAATCCCGGCAAATTATTTTGACTATCAGCATATTTCATATTCCCGGGGATGCCCTTGGAAATGCGCTTTTTGCGGGAGCCCCGCATTCTGGGGACAGAAGATAAGGTTTCACTCACCGGAAAACTTCGTCAGGCAACTTGAAATCCTATATAACAAGGGAGTCACTTTTTTCTATGTTTCAGATGACAATTTCACGATTAAGAAAGACAGGGTAATCGAAATTTGCAGGGGAATTATTGAGAGAGACCTAAGAATTACCTGGGTTGCGATCTCTCGGGTCACTTACGTTGATGAGGACATCTTGTACTGGATGCGAAAGGCGGGGTGCACCCAAATAAGCTATGGCATAGAGAGCGGCTCTGAAAAGATAAGGGGCCTGCTCAACAAAAAAGTGACCACAGATGAAGTCAAGCGTGCATTCTCCCTCACCCACAAGTACGGAATGATAGCGCGGGCTTATTTCATATACGGCTCACCGGAAGAAACCCGGGAGACAATTCAAGAAACGATTGATCTAATGCACGAGATAAAGCCGTTGATTTGTGTGTCTTATGTCCTTGAAATATACCCTGGAACCAGGCTTTACTCGGATTATCGACAAAAGTTTAACGCAACCGACGATGTCTGGTTAAAAAGAGTAGAAGGTATCTGCTATTTCGAGACAGATCCGCACTTGTCTCAGGAGTCTGTCTTTGCCTTTGGCGATAAGCTCAGGAACGACCTATATGAAAACATCAATCACTTTGTTGAATCAATTGATCTAATAGACAATGAAGAGCTCTACGAAAAGCATGCTGACTTCTTGTCCAGGCTTGGAATGACATTCAGCCACGGCGATTATTCCATGATTGAGGCAATTGAGAACAAAGATGGCATTGCCGAAAAGTTGTTCAAGAAATCTTTAGACTATTATCCCAATGATCGGGCTTACTTAGGGTTAGGAATGCTTCAACAGAAAAACAAGAGGTTTGAAGAGGCTGTCGAAATCTTGTCGAAAGGGGTTGAGCTTTTTCCGGACAGTGAAGACCTTAGCTTATGTCTGGGAATAAGTTATATGAATATAGGAGACTACAACGCTGCTCTTTCACATTTGCAGAAAATGCAACATTCAAAAGAGGCTGCCTATTATATTGAAAAATGTCAGCAGGAATTGTCCCCTTAGGGGCGGTTAATTCCATTAAAATCCTTTTGGGAGATGGTCATGCGGCTTTCCTGGCTCCCTTGCATCGACGCCGCACTCGGGGAAGCTCGACGATCTTCTTCAGCGAGTAATCCAGAACCTTTTTACCATCCAAAAGGGCTAACAAGAGCCCTTCCTCCCGGCAACGGCCTCCATGGGCACATTTCACATGGCTGCGCTCAATATAGTAAAGCGGGGCCAGACAATTGAAGGCGCTCATGTGGATAGTGTCCTGGGCCGGCTCATCTCTGTAGGAGATTCTCTTCTTCCCTCGAAGGACATCTTTGCCCAGTGTCAGGTCGGGACAATCATCTCCAAAACGCGCGCATTTTGCGCAGCGCTCAAAAAACTTAAGAGGGGCCTGATGCATGAACTCCAGTACGCTGATCTTCTTTGATCTTTGTCTTCTCATGGTTCCCTCCTCGTCCAAAACCTCCGTGGACTGAACACCAAATGCCTGCTTTGGTTCCGCCTCTGCTGTTTTCCTATGGTCCCGTTGCCTCACAAAAATAAACCCATCCTCCTTTAGAAGAATGGGTTTAAGTGTTGATTTCCTTGCCAGTGCGGCAGGCCCGCTACCCAACATTTGTCGGGCCGGAGACTTTGCGTCCCATCCTTACGGAAGGTTTGCCTTTCTCACACCTATTTCACTTCTATACTACTTATCGGAATGTCTATAGGGAAACTTTAGGGCTTTTTTGCAGTGAAGTAACTCTCTGCATCTTTTTCACCATCGCTTTCTCCATACAAGGCACCAAGTTTCCAAGCCCCTTCCAGCGTATCCGTGATTTTATACTTCAGAAGATTATTAGCCGACAGGCTTGTAACGTCAGTGTTCCCTCCGGCATCGACAAAGGAAAGTTCTGCCTTCTCACTCCACCTCTTTTCTTCAGCATAAGCCCCTGTGACCAACGCATGAAGAACAAGCAACCCAACTATAAATCCCATCCTTCTCATTAGTTCCACCTTTTGGATTCTCTGCACTGAATGCACTGTTTATTCAGGGACATATAGAGGAATTCGCCTTGTGTGCCAAGCAAGGACTCGCCCAACATATGTAGGTTCAAGGGAGTTCCGTCCTTCCTGGAATATTATAATTTCGTGGACATCCGTCTTTTTCCAGGTAAACAGTATCTGTGTCAGAGACGGTGCGTTCTATCCCAAGTAAGGGAACCGTGACTGAAACAACTATTTTGCGATTATTGGCATTGATGGACTTGTAAAGTTGAGCGCCTTTGGTTATGGTGCACTACCTGCAGGCATTAAAATATAGCGCCCATTGGAAAGGCCGCAGAAGCGACCCCGTTGAGGTAAAGGCCGTGAGCCCCCCCAAGAAAAGGACCAAACAAGCCGCCAAGAAAACCGTCGTTGCCAATAAACCCGGTGCATCCAAACAGAAACAGCGTGTAAAGGTTAAAGACCTGTATGATCAGACAATTTTTCGGGACTGGTGTAAAGCTTGTGGTATCTGCATTGCATTTTGTCCCAAAAAGGTCATAGGCCGCAACAGGGCTGGACGCCCGGTGGTTGAACGGCCGGACGATTGTATTGGGTGCAGGTTTTGTGAATTTCACTGTCCAGACTTCGCGATCACCATTGAAGAGCGTGATGCTGAACAGGGGAGGAATCAAACATGACGACAAAACCCTCTAAAAAGAGGGTACTCCTTCAGGGAAACGAGGCGATTGCGGAAGGAGCCTTGGCAGCAGGCTGTCGTTTTTTTGCGGGCTATCCGATCACTCCTGCCTCGGAGATCGGCGAGATCTTGTCGGTCCGATTACCTAGGTTGGACGGCACTTTTATCCAGATGGAGGACGAGATTTCCAGTATGGGTGCCGTTATAGGTGCTTCGCTGGCAGGGACAAAGAGCATGACTGCCACTAGCGGACCTGGATTTTCACTTCTCCAGGAGAATCTGGGCTTCGCTTGTATTGCTGAAGTCCCTTGCGTTGTGGTGAACGTCATGCGCGGTGGTCCCAGTACAGGCCTCCCCACAAACCCCTCACAGGGTGACGTAATGCAGGCCAGGTGGGGGACCCATGGGGATCACCCCATTATTGTTCTGGCCGTGTCAACCGTCCGCGACTGCTTTGACATAACGGTTCAGGCGTTCAATCTTTCAGAAGCATATTGCGTCCCGGTCATTGTCCTGTCGGATGAAATGGTCGCGCACACTCGCGAAACCGTAACCTTGCCGTCCCGTGACGAAATCAGAGTCGTTGATAGGGTTTCTCCAAGCATGCCGTCCGAATGGTATGTCCCTTATGAGGGTGATAGTCGAGGGGTCCCGACAATGGCGGCCTTTGGAGAAGGATATCGTCATCACGTGACAGGACTGGTTCATGACGTGCGCGGTTTCCCGACACAGCGTTCCGATGAAATTCACGTATTCATTAGCCGTCTGTTCCGGAAGATCACCCAGGGCTTCCATGAAATTCAGATGACAAAAGCGTTTATGCTGGACGATGCCGAGGTCGCTGTAATTGCTTACGGCTCAGTAGCCCGGTCTGCCCGTCGAGCCATCAGCGAGGCCAGGAAACAGGGCATCAAAGCCGGGCTGTTGCAGCTGATAACTCTCTTCCCGTTTCCCAGGCGGTCTGCAGAAAGCGTGTTAAGGCAATGCCGCGCAGTGTTGGTCCCGGAAATGAACATGGGACAAATAAGTCAGGAAGTGAAACGGGTAAATCAGGGTGCATGCCGGGTGAAGAAACATAACCGCATTGACGGCGAGCTTATTACACCCGACGAAATTTGTTGGCGGCTCACAAAAATGTGATCTTGCTTGGATGCTTTCCATCTGAAGGAGCTTGAGATGGCAAAAGAAGTGACGAAACTGATTCATAAATACTTGCGTCACGACAAGAAATTTCCACACGTTTGGTGTCCGGGATGCGGTAACGGCATTGTCCTGGGGGCGCTCATTCGAGCCATTGATCGCCTGGGGCTGGAGAAAGACGAAATCGTTATGGCTTCCGGGATCGGCTGTTCGGGCCGGATGCCCGTATATGTTGACTTCAACACGTTACACACGACACACGGACGTTCCTTGACTTTTGCCACCGGCATTAAATTGGCAAAGCCTTCCCTGACTGTCATCACGATCATGGGAGATGGGGATGCCACGGCCATTGGCGGCAATCATTTCATTCACGCTGCCAGGCGGAACCTGGATATTACCGCTATCATCATTAATAATCAGATCTATGGCATGACAGGAGGCCAGCATTCACCCACGACCCCTTACGGATGTTATGCCACAACCGCCTCGTACGGCCATATTGAACATGCCTTTTCCATTGCGGAGCTGGCAATAACGGCAGGAGCCGCTTTTGTGGCCAGAGGCACTGTGTATCACGCACAGCTCCTGGACGAATTAATCGAAAAGGGGATTAAGAAACCTGGCTTCAGTGTGGTGGAGGTAATGTCCAACTGCCACATACAGTTTGGGCGGCGAAATGAAATGGAGGATCCGGTAACCATGATGAAGTGGTTGAGGGATCATGCGGTGACGACAAAGAAAGCTAAGAAAATGAAGCTTAATGACCTGAAGGATAAGTTTACTATAGGTGTCCTGGCCGATGTGGAGAAGCCGATCTATACGGATGAATATAACAAAATCCGCGAACAGGCCAAAAGACTTGCCGGGAAATCGAAACAATGATGGAAGACCGATACGAGATTCGCTTTGCTGGGTCTGGGGGACAGGGCATCATTATGGCTGCCCTGATATTCGCTGAGGCAGCTGGAGTCTATGATGGACAGTACGTCTGTCAAACCCAGAGCTATGGCCCTGAAGCCAGAGGCGGGAACAGCAAAGCCGAAGTGGTCGTAAGCAAAGAAGTCATTGATTATCCCAAGGCCACAAAACTGGATTTGCTCCTGGCTATGAATCAGGCCGCTTGCGACACCCATTTCCCGGATCTAAAGCCTGATGGACTGCTGGTGGTTGACTCCACGCTGGTAGATCAGGTGCCCACAAGCCGAGTAGTTCCTATTCCGTTCACCAAGATCGCTATAGGGGAAGTGGGCAGGGAGATTGTAGCCAATATGGTTGCCTTGGGTGCTGCCGGCTACCTGACACAGGTTGTATCGTTGAAAAGCTTGGAATTAGCATTACTGGCGAGGGTGCCCAAAGGAACAGAAGAAATGAACCTCAAAGTGTTTAATGCCGGCATCAAAGCAGCTCGAAAGGTCGACCTGAACGCTTTGCCTCACTCTATCATCCCTGAAGAGGAAGAAGATTGAGCCGTTAAGATTGGCTCTACTCAAACACAACCCGGTTCTTGCCCTGTCGCTTTGCCTTATACAGTCTCTCATCTGCCTTCACAAGCAGGTCATCCGGGGAATTGCCGTCCTCATCAAAACTGGCAATTCCAAAACTGGCGGTTACAGTCACCTTCTCACCGCTCATGAGTTCAATCTCACAGTCCTCAATATTGCGACGCATTCTGTCTGCGACATCAACAGTCGTCTGTTTATCGATTTCTGGCATAATAATCAGAAATTCCTCTCCTCCATACCGACCTGCTATGTCGTACTCTCGCGTACCGCTAATCATTCCCCTCACAATTGCCTTCAAAACGATATCGCCCGAAAGATGCCCGTAAGTATCGTTGATCCTCTTGAAATCATCCACATCGGCTATGACAACGGCGAATTTACTTTGACTGCGCCTGCTTCTCTCCGTCTCTTTCGCCAGGAACTCGTTCATGAACCTCCTGTTGTAGAGCCTGGTGAGTGGATCGGTAGTGGCCAGCATGACTTCTTCAGTAATATCCCTGAGGAACAGCTCTATCCGCCCTTTTTCTCCAGCTTTGTCCAGAGGCAGATAGAACCCGGAAAATTCGTAAACGGAATTATCCTTTTTGAATCTCACATCTTCAATCTTGTTATGCTCTATCAGGGCACTGTAAATGTCATTCCATCTGTTTGACGGCACCAACTCAGTCACTGGCTTGTCTATGATTCTCTTCCCAAACTTGCTCGACACTTTTTCGTTTATCCATACGATGAGCTGATCTTGACCTGTATCGATTACTTCGATCAACATCTCTGGCAACAAGTTTAAGACTTCCTTCGTATATCTCAGCTTTCTTTCCAGAAACTCATTGTAGTCTCCCTCAAGGTTCCTGACGAGATCGCTGTTTGTGATGATACGTACAGCGCCTCCATCCGGGCCCTTCACGACAGTCCTACTTATGTTTCTATCATCCATAATCTTTACTACTTCGATCAGCTTCGTCTCTAAATCACCAAAGATGACAGGAGAAGTCATGTGTTTACCGACTTGCTCCTGAAGTGATACTTTATTATTGGCCAACCTCAAGACATCCTTTTCGGTAATAATTCCTACGGCTATACCGTTTTCTATAATCGGAACTGCGCTAATCTTATGTTCCACCATCTTCTCAAGCACGTCCCTGATCGCATCGTTCTGGGCAGCACTAACTAGATCCTTCAACTGGTCAAAAATGTGCTTCACCCTGAGCGATGAACGATAAAAATCCTCTTCCAGGTGCTTCAACAGATGCTTCTGAGTGACGACGCCGAGGAAATTCTCAGAACTGTCAACCACCACCAATCTTCTGATATTGTTTTCAATCATTAAACTTAGAGCATAACTGATAGTTCTTATCCCACTGGCTACGATCAAAGGTTTTCTTGCAAAACGCCCAGTCTTTTCATCCAAATCGACTTCGGTGTACAAGAGACGGACAACGTCTCTTTCTGTCAAGATTCCTACCGGCTTGTTCTCTTTCAACACGACGACAACACCTTTCTCGTTCTTCTGCATCAGCTGCAACATCTGCCGCAACATAGAATGGGCTTCCACCCACACATTTTCCTTTTCTGCAATGTCATGTAGGAGAACATTTCCCGTATCCATCTTGAACCCCTCCTATGAGCGGATACCTAATCCGCACATTGAGACCCGACTCGCTGTGAAGCGGTCCGGGCTATATTGCTTCAGGCTGTTGTCCTAAGAGTTGGAACATGGATAACTGGTTCTTTTCCGCTTCGAAGACGTCGCAATAGTATGTCGAAAACCCCATTGCATGGCTGTTTCGACCCCAGCCGCGATTATCTTTACAGAAGTGAAGGTTAACCCCACAAATATGAATCGGCTGTTTAACGACCTTGGTTGCGCCCAGATGAAGTGTTGCGCGACAGGAAGAACAGAAGGAGCCTCAACAAACAAGGGCCTCAGACATTAGACAGAGCTTGGGACTTAGTTCTCCATCTGTGCACGTAGACAAGAAAGGTAGACAATCAATCTTATTAGAGAATGCCCACGATTCTGTCAATCGTTTTTTGACAGGGCTCGGTAGCACATGTTATCAATGCCTTGAACGTTAGGCCATGTATGCCGCCAAAAAGCGGTCATGACTGCCCGTCTTCTCACAAGCTCTGTTCCAAGAACTCGACTTGCCCAAAAGTGTTGCCATGCATGCCCAGTCAGCTCATAGAATTCTTGATCTGCCTGAACTAAGAGATCGTGTGCGTATTTTTCGCGACCGCCACCACGCAGGAAAGGTCCTCGTGGAAATGCTTCAATACCACCCACAAGAGGGAGCCATCGTTCTTGGTATTCCGGCAGGTGGTGTCCCGGTCGGCGCGGTGATCGCAGCAGACCTCGACCTCCCCTTCGACTTGGCAGTAGTGAGTAAGATAACCCTCCCGTGGAACACTGAGGCAGGATACGGCGCTGTGGCCTTTGATGGAACCGTCAGACTGAATGAGGAGATGCTGTCATATTCAAAGCTGACTGAGGACGAAGTTCAAAAGGGGATTGAGAAAACCTCCTCTAAAGTCGCACGCAGGGTCAAGAGGCTCCGGAAAGATCAACCTTTTCCGGATCTTTCAAGACGTCCTGTTATATTGGTTGACGACGGGGTTGCCTCGGGATTTACCATGCGTGTGGCGGTCGAGGCTTTGCACAAGACCGGGGCCGACCACATAGTTGTGGCAGTGCCAACCGGCCATCTTGGCACGGTGGAACGCATAGCAGGTGAAGTCGATACTCTTTACTGTCCCAATGTCCGAGGGGGTTGGCGCTTTGCCGTAGCAGATGCATACGAGCGATGGTCGGATGTGGATGAAGAGGAGGTTATAAGAATTTTGGCAGGGTTTGCATAAGGTATTACTCTCCTTTCCACGTAGGCTTCCTCTTCTCCAGAAATGCTGAGAGACCTTCCTGGGCATCCTCGGCAAGAAGATTGTTGACAATGGCCTGCTTGGCATAATCATAGGCCTGGAAATCAGTCAGGTTAACCTGCGTATAGAATGCTGTCTTGCCTAGGCTTAGGGTGAGAGGGCTTGCCTCGGCGATCTTCT
>JBEQLC010000003.1:0-23947 GCA_040326175.1 Desulfobacteria bacterium
GTGTGATCTATTGCAAGTGTCCCCTTCGTGTTTACATTGCCAAGGAGTTAAAGAAGTAACAGTAGCCCTATATTGCGTTGTGGGCTTGTCCATCCTCCTGCCCAACGGTAAAGCCTATGCCGTCAATGCTGGCATCACATTCCGGGCACTTGCCGCCTCTGATTACGTTCTTGGATATGCGATATCCCCACCGTTCAATCAACGGCTGACCGCAGTTGTAACAGATTGTATTCTCACCTTCGTCTCCGGGTAGATTACCGCTATAAACATAACGAAGCCCTGCCTCAAGCCCGATGCGACGGGCCTGGTCAATACTTTCCGCTGGCGTAGGCGGGCGGTCTGTAAGCTTGTAGGTTGGATGAAAACGGCTGATGTGCCAAGGGGTCTCGGGGCCAAGTGAGTCCGCAATAAAGGAGGCCAGCAGTTGAAGTTCTCCTTTATTATCATTGAGTCCGGGAATAAGGAGTGTGGTGACCTCCACAAAGATCCCAAGAGACTTCATTAGCTTCAAGGTCTCCATCACGTGCTTTCGCTTGGCACTGCACTGTTCTTTATAAAAATCATCGTTAAAGGCCTTCAGGTCGACATTGGCTGCATCAAGGTAGGGCTGAATCATGTGCAAGGCCTCGGAGGTCATATACCCATTTGTCACAAATATATTCAGGATACCTTTTTCGTGTGCCAGCTTCGCCGTATCATATGCAAATTCAAAGAATACGGTAGGCTCAGTGTAGGTATAGGCTATGCTCCTGCAATCTGCCCGCTTTGCGGCGCTCACCACATCCTCTGGCCTGAAAGAGTCACCCAGAATCATCCCCTTGCGGTCTGCCGGAAGCTGGGCAATATCTGCATTCTGGCAAAAACGGCACTTGAAATTGCACCCGACCGTGGCAATGGAATAGGAAAGGGAGCCGGGCAGGACATGAAAAAGTGGTTTCTTTTCGATGGGATCAACATGCTGGGCAATTAGCTTCCCATATACGAGGGTCTCCAGAGTTCCATCCCGGTTTTCGCGAACTGCGCAAATGCCCCGTTTCCCCGCCTTGATAAGACAACGATGGTTACACAGATTGCATCGGACCTTCTCATCTTCCAGGTGTTCGTACAGATAGGCTTCCATGATCTTTATGCTTCTCGCCCGTATTGTGACGGCGTCTTCATCAACCCTGGAGCAACCCCTGTATGCTGCTCCACATACTCAATAGGTACGTTCTTGGTCCGATATCGTGGCATGAGAGTGACGACCATACCTATGAAGCAACCAAAGGGGCACCTCTGAACATAGTGCCATCTCTCCAGATACTGGGTGTATTTCCTGAAACTGGCTGGCAAATGATGAACCGTACCCCATCTGAGAGGCGTTTTGCCCAGCACCTCCTGAACATGCCGTTTAACCTGCCATACACTGAAGAATCTAGCCCGGTTGTATATGCTCTCTGAAAAGATGCCCTTCACCCTGCGCTCAATTCCTTTGATCGCGTAACGGTTTAGAACACCCAAAAAGATGCGACTCTCGGTCACACGACATGCTTCTTCAAGGGTTTTTTGAGCATCGTCCACAAATTCCAAGGTGGTAATCAAGGTGGCAATATCAAAGCTGTTATCCTCAAAAGGAAGATCCTCGGCCAATCCCTCGTGAAGCTCAACGCGGTGCCCAAGTTTTTTTTGTGCAATGCCTAGCATGTGAGGCGATGCATCAAGACCTGTTATGTCGAGGCCCAATTCCGAAAACATAAGAAGATGCCTCCCCGTGCCGCATCCAATGTCCAAAACCCGCTCCCCCCGTACTGGTTGAAGGAGCCTTAGAACCAGATCGTCTTCAAGATCAGTAACGAACCGGTTCTCAGGATTCTGATACCAGTTGTCATACTGCCGAACTGCGTTGTAGTCGAAAACGTATCCCATGGGGTGTCTATCCCTGGCTCAATAAACTCAGTACGCTCAGTCGTCAGCGGTCCGTCGCCCGTTGCCCAAACAGCAATCTCTTTCGCCACTTCTCCTTGTGCATGAGGTGGGTTGGTAAATATATATTTACATTGAAAGATGTCTTCTAATCAAGAGGAAATCAGGGTGTCCTTTTGGTCGAAAAACAGGGCTGTGATTTTCCTTGATTTCGGTCCTGTCATCCACTATGAGATGGGAAGCGTTTCGATCCTGCTAATCGTCTTTTGGGCTTTTGCCAATTCCCGCCCAGTACTGGCCACTATGAGATTTCACCATTTACGGCAACGGAGCTGCTACAGGCTATAGGGCAGTTTCGCGCTATCGTGCATTTGTGAGAGGGGGACCCATGGCAAGCGTTAACAAAGTTATCCTCATTGGTAACCTTGGAAGAGACCCGGAGGTACGCTACACTCCCAGTGGAACAGCAGTAGCTAATTTCACCCTCGCCACCACGGAGACCTGGAACAACAAGGACGGTGAGAAGCAGTCTCACACAGAGTGGCACCGAATCGTGGCGTGGCGCCGACTGGGCGAAATCTGCGGAGAGTACCTTTCAAAGGGAAAACAGGTATACATCGAAGGGCGTATCCGGACAAACGAATGGGAAGACCAGGAAGGAAACAAGCGGAGAACGACAGAGATTGAGGCCCTAAACATGCAAATGCTTGGATCAAGGGCTCAGTCGGAACCGCGCCGAGATGAAAGCTTGGGCCCGGAGTCCGCAACGGCATCCGGCGGCCCAACTGAGGACGACATCCCGTTTTAGCCCGTTTTGAAAAATATAGGCTGTTTTGACACCAGTTCTGGGCATATATGAAGGGCTATGTTTTTGTTCAAGGCCTAACCCCCGGCTCAGAAGGAAAGGCGAAGTTTCCAGGGGGCAGGATAGACGGTCGCATGGCTTGCAGCCTGAACCACAGGCATGTTCCCTTTATGAGTTTTCGGTAGGAAAACCAGGTTGGGCAAAGGAGAGGGGGGTTCAGGCAACCTCAGGTAATCGAAACTTGGTATGAAGTCTTAAGCTGGATGCGTTCGTGAAAGATTAAGAGAATCTGCCCTAAGCTTTATCTTCCTCGTCCAGTCTGTTTGACTCTTCGGACTCAGGTTTTTCTTCTAACTCCCCGGAGGTTGCTTTCTTGAAGTTCTTGATCCCTCTTCCGATACCGCTTCCAATCTCAGGCAGTTTGCCCGCCCCGAAAATGATGAGGATAATTACCAGAATAATGATCAATTCCGGCATGCCGATTCCGAACATTTAGCCTCCCCCTTTTCTTCCTATCGGTCTGAAAAGATTTATTTTTTCTGTTGATCGTTAAATCTCAGCGTAAATATAAAGATAACACCTAAACCTGAGTGTGTCAATCACTGCGGGGTTGGGTCACCCTTAGTACGTCCCACAATTTTTCCATATGCCCCGTTAATCTCAGCCATCTTCTCTTTGGCCAGTTCCCGAATCACTGGGTCTGCGGCCACAAATTTGTCAGGATGATACTTTTGGGCAAGTCTTTTATAAGCAGTCCTGATTTGCTGGGGTTCGGCATCGTATGGGACTTGAAGCACGTCATATTGCTCTTTCAACCCGGTGCCAGGTGTCCCCTTGTCCAGGAGTTCCGGATTCTCATGCAACGTGTGTCCTACCAGGAGGCCGAGAGCAGCTCCAACCGGCCCCCCCATAATCCAGCCTATGCCTGCCCCGAGTACCTTATGTAACTTACCATTGCTTTTCTCATCCATTTCATCAAGAATTATCTCCCATGTGGCCAATCGAGTCAAGCACAATAACCTTCTTGCCCGAAAGGGCCAAGTGTGTTAGGCATATTACGTTAACTAGTATACAATAGTCTAATCTAAACAGGGTGTTGTCCAAAGAGCTGTCCACGTTGCAGCTCCTGCGTTATTCATTGCAGACAGCGCCCCTAAGTAATCGATCACAGACCATATGATTGAAGAATAGGACCTGTTATGGCTCCATTTAGAGGGAATGCCCTGGGGCTGTTGATTGGAAGCCTTCCAATCACCGACCATGACCAGGCTATTGACCTGGTTTTCAAATACACACCCGATATCCCTTTATGGGTTCAACTGCCGGCTCACCCGGAAGAGGGCATGATGACCCAGTTCTTAGGTGGCATGCCCGGCCTCGTGCTCAACCAAGACCGTGTCTTTGTTGATACTTCAGGATCATCTTTTGAGGAGGACTTGCTCGGATTCTACGAGGACTACCTTGCGATAACCGAAGGCGGCTTACCTTTGGATGGCACCCGATTTGTCCTGACCCCGGAGACCGCTCGGGGGTTCTTCACTCTGCTCGACAGGATGAAATCAGCCGTTGAGCTCCCCACAGCTCTCAAAGGCCAGGTCACCGGACCTGTGACTCTGGCCACAGGATTGGCGGACCAGAACAGGAGAGCCCTGTTCTATGATGACCGCCTTCTGGATGTAGTGGTTAAGAACCTTGCCATGAAAGCACGCTGGCAGGTGGAAAACCTATCAGAACGGGGCATCCCAGCCATCATCTTCATAGACGAACCCGGCCTGGCCGGCTTTGGAACTTCTGCCTTTATCAGTATATCCAGGGAAGACGTTGCCCGGGTCCTTTCAGAAGTCATTGACGCTATACATCAGGCAGGAGGCCTTGCCGGCGTCCATGTGTGCGCCAATACGGATTGGTCCTTAATCCTCGACTCCTCGGCAGATATACTAAGCTTTGATGCTTACGGCTTCTCTGACCGCCTGGCCCTCTACGAGGAATCCCTCAAGACTTTTCTCGACCAGGGCCGAATCCTCGCGTGGGGAATTGTCCCCACCGCGGACACTAGGGACATAGAAAACGAAACCGCTTCCAGCCTTGTGGCAAAATGGGAATCACACGCTGATCGGCTGGAAGCCTTAGGCATAGAACGCTCAAAGATCATGACACAGTCCCTTATTACGCCAAGCTGCGGGACCGGTTCCATGAGCCAGGATCACGCAATCAAGGTGCTTGATATGACCCGAGAGGTGTCGCAAACCTTGCGCTCCAAAGCTTGACGGCTTCGCAAGAAGTCCATGTGCGGTGTTCCGCTTCGTCCCCGCCCTGTTAAATTCTCGCTACGCGAGACGGCGGAGCCGATTTAACAGGGTAAGTCGTTGCAACGTACGATAAGTACGATTCATTCCTCAAGACTCGCGGGCCTTGCATCTGGAGCTTCTTGCTGTGCCGTCCATTTGATGACTCTTTGCGAGATTATCGAACTTGGCGCTCTAATACGAAAATTCGGCACGGTCCACCAATTATAGAAGCCAGAGTCTGGGCCGGGGTTTAGAAATGTTTTTCGGCGCCGTCGAGTTCAGAAATCTAACACAAAGCTTAGCTTATATATGACCATAAAAATGCGTGTCCTTTACTTATGTGTAATCTTATTCTTTCTTGTTTGCGACTTCGCGGGCAGCGCATATGCTGAACCATTCAAAGGGCCGTGGGAAAAGGATCGTGTTGAGGAATCCTCTTCCAAGCAGGCACCGGGTCGGTTCAACCCTCTTCGCGCCCTGGTTAAACTCTATGCGAAGAACATCTCCCCCATCGATGGGAAGGAATGTCCCATGTATCCGAGCTGTTCGGCATACAGCCTGCTCTGTTTTGAGAAACATGGGCTTATCAAGGGATGGGTAATGACTTGTGATCGGCTGCTCCACGAGGCGGATGAAATGCGCGAGGCGCCGATTATTTACATAAATGGGATGGAAAGGTTTCATGATCCTCTGGAAAACAATGATTTCTGGTGGCACAGTGAGCGCTGACCCCCGCATTTTGCGCTCAGCATGGCTTGTAGCCGCTTTGGTCTTTTGCATTTGCTTTTTTCCTGTCGACTCGTATCCCAGCCAGGCTGTTCTACTCGATCCCGACCGTCAATTTCAGTTTGCCGAACAATATTTTCAAAAAGGAGAATACTACAGGGCGATCGGAGAATATGAACGCTTCATATATTTCTTCCCTGAGGCTGAGGGGGTTGAGCTTGCCAGGTACAAGATCGGTTTGGCCTATCTCAGAGGAGAACGGTATGAAGAGGCCATTGAGGCGTTCGGGCACCTCATAGAAGAACGTCCCGACTCAAGGTATGCTGTCAAGTCTTATCTTGGAATAAGTGAGGCATATGCCCAACTTAGGCGCTATGATGAAGCTGTCATCAATCTTGAGAATCTGATAACCATTGCCCCTGATCAAGACATCAAAGATGAAGCATATTATCAGTGCGGCTGGGTTCATCTGGACAGAGGATTGTGGGAAAAAGCGAAAGTCCATTTCAATAAGATTTCTCCCAAGAATCGAGAGAAATACAGGCTTGAGCAGTTCTTAAAGGAATTAGACAACAAAGAACAGCTCAAGTACAAAGATCCCACAGCTGCAGGACTGCTTGCTATTGTGCCGGGTGCAGGCCACCTGTACTGCGAAAGATACAGAGATGCCTTGGTCTCCTTCTTAGTCAACGGGGCATTGATCTTTGCCGCTTACGAGGCCTTTGACCATGATCAGAATGCCCTTGGTGGCATGGTTGCCTTGTTTGAAGTTGGTCTCTATTCCGGAAATATTTACAGCGCGGTCAGCAGCGCGCATAAGTATAACCGATATGAGAAGGACCGCTTTTTGAAATACTTGAAAGAGGAGGCCAAGATCGATTTTTCGTTCGGAGGGACTGGAGGAGACAAAACGTTTATGCTGTCCTGCCGAGTCCCTTTTTAGCCTCTCTATCCCTCTCCAAACTCTCCTTTCCCCCTTCTCTCAGGCCATAGGCCCAACCTTCGAACATCCCTGCAGTAGAGATAGGTTCCTACAGATCGAGAAAAGTCGGGACACGGAACGCGCTCACTCCTGCAGTTCAAAGATTCAGGCTTTGAAGCTTAGAGCGGTTCCAAAAAACATGTTCCGTTTTGAACCATTATGGGGAAGATTGCCGCAAACGGAACATATTTATGAGAATTACTATAAAGATCCTTTCTTTGTCTTTTGGTCAACCCATTGAAATAGCAGGGCAATATTGAAATAGGACACTCAGAATATTCTTTTGGGCAAAATCCTCCAATAGAAAAGGGACAAAACATCGATGAAACGGGGAGGAAATCTATTGCGATTCACAACATATTATGCAGTATTTTTGTTGACATACTACATGATGTGGTTTTAGATTGAGTGGGACAATTAGTGAAGTTTCTATAATTGAATCGGATTCTTCGGCTTGAGCCGATTTACCCAGCCGAAAGGGATCCATAAGTTTATCGGTATGCGACGTCAGATGCCGGATGTTCGAGAGACCCATCCTGTTGACACTAAACAGTGATTATTGTTAACATGGATAGGAGCGTTTTGTAATACGGTTGCCGATTTTTGGGATAAATTTCGTTCTCCAAGCCAATGGGGTGAGAGAACCCGGGTGTGTTATGCCTGTTTACGAATATACAGCCCTTAATAAGTCTGGAAAAAATGTAAATGGCATCATTGATGCGGACAGCCTGGTGGCAGCCCGTCAGAAGCTCCGGGGCTCTGGAATCTTTCCAGTAGATGTAAAAGAGACGTCCGCCAAGCCCAAGGATCCCCGTTCTGACCCAGCCTCCCTATCAACCCTTCTTAAGCGGATCAAACCGGCCGAGGTTTCTATTGCAACACGTCAACTCTCTATCTTGTTGGGTGCGGGAGTGCCCTTGGTTGGATCCTTGGACGCACTGGTCTCCCAGATTACCAATCCGCTTATCAAGAAGATCATGGCTGAGGTTAAGGAATCCGTGAATGAAGGGAACAGCCTGGCCCTCGCCCTATCCCAACACCCCAGAGCATTTTCAAATGTTTACGTGAACATGGTGCGTGCAGGTGAAGCATCTGGGTCTCTTGACGTGGTTCTGGACCGCCTGGCAGATTTGGGTGAACATCAACAGGCCTTGAAGGGTCGCTTCCAGGCGGCCTTGGCGTATCCGGTCTTCATGTTCCTTATCGGATCCCTGGTTCTCTTCTTCTTGATCACATTTGTTGTTCCTAATATTACACAGATCTTCAGCGATATGCAGGCAGCCCTCCCCGTTCCCACCGTAGTGTTAATTCATGTTAGCAATTTCCTAAAGTCTTTTTGGTGGCTTATCCTCATTGGGATAGCGGGTGGTATCGTAATAATAAAGCAATTCATTAAAACACCAAAAGGCCGTTATTTTTGGGATGAGGCCAAACTCCGTATCCCCATACTCGGGCCCATCAACAGCAAAATCGCCTTGGGTCGGTTTGGAAGGACGCTTGGCAGTTTGTTGCAGGCAGGAGTGCCACTCATTTCTGCGCTTCAAATCGTCCGGAACATAGTCAACAATGTTATTATTGCCGACGTGATTGACAACGCCGTGGAGGAGATTCAAGCGGGCAAAAGCCTTGCCAGCCCTCTTGCCGAAAGTCGATGGTTTCCCTCCATTGTGGTGCAGATGATATTTGTAGGGGAGCAGAGCGGGGAACTGGAAAAGATGCTGGGTAAGATTGCAGACACCTATGAGAGGGACGTGGAATCTAACATCATGGCCATGACTTCCATGCTCGAGCCGGTCATGATCCTGGCCATGGGCGTGATCATAGGATTTATTGTTGTATCCATACTGCTCCCTATTTTTGAGATGAACCGAATGATACAATAGGGGCTGTTTGATAAACCGATTTCAGGCAAGGCTGAAAGAAACTATCGAAACAATAAGAGGTGAATATCAATGATCCGAAAGAAGTCAGACAATCGTGGTTTCACGCTGATAGAGCTCATGGTCGTCATTGTGATCCTGGGTATTCTGGCAGGCCTTATTATTCCCAGAATTATGGGCAGACCAGAAGAGGCCAGACGCATGAAGGCCAGGATTCAGATCGAAAGCATAGAAACCTCCTGCCAGCTGTACAAGCTTGACAACGGCTATTACCCCACAACTGAACAAGGCCTCGAGGCCCTGGTTGAAGCCCCCACAGTGGGACATCTTCCGAGAGCCTGGCGCGAAGGCGGTTATATGGAAAAAGGTAAAATCCCCAAAGATCCATGGGGGAACGAATACGTTTATCTTTCCCCGGGGGTCAATGGCGACTACGACCTTTCCTCTTACGGTCCTGATGGGGAACCTGGAGGCGAAGGAATTGATGCAGATATAAACAGTTGGGAACTTGAGTAACACCGAGTAAGTCTGCCATCTTGAGATTTGCTCACATTCCTCTCAGTCCCGATCAATCAGGACGGGGAATGCGCTGGCTTTTGCGGTTTAAAGGTTTGTAGACAAATCGATCCGGCCATTCGTCTTATGAATCAGAAGGAGTCCGACCCAAGTTGAACCTCGGGAAGAAGGGTTTTACGTTCATCGAGTTAACGGTTGTCATCGTATTGATTGGCCTGACACTGACCCTCGCTGTGCCGAGGTTTCGTTACGCGATGTTGACCGATGACCTGAAGGGCACTGTACGCCGAATGGTGGGTACCGTCAGGAGCTTGAGAAACGAGGCAATCCGTGAGCAGAAGTTCTATGCACTCCATTTTGACCTTGAAGCTAATCGCTTGTGGATAAACTCCGAAGACATGACAGACGAAGAACGGATGGAGGCGCACCAAAAGGCTTTTCAGCTGCCAGATGGGGTTCGTGTTCTGGATGTTTGGCGCAGAGGAAAGGGCAAGGAGTCGGCAGGTGAGGTGGCTATCCGCTTTACCAAGAAGGGGTATATGGAGGAATCGGTTATCCATCTTGGAGCAGAGGACGGCAGACAGTTCACACTGATGTTTAGCCCTTTTATTGGAAAAGTCAAATTGCTTGAGGAATATATAGAATTCGTGGATATTTAGTCGTGATTTCGATAACAAACGATAATTCTTGTGGTTTTACGCTCTTGGAAGTGATGGTGGCGATGGCTATCATAGCCATTGCTCTGGTGGCTGTATTGGGTTCACAATCTCAGAGTGTCTCATTGGCCAGTGAAGCGAAATTCGGTACGGTTGCCGCCTTTCTGGCACAGAGCAAAATGGCTGAAATGGAGTTTCTGGACCCGGATGATCTAACGCCTGATGCCGGTGATTTCGGTGAGGATTTTCCGGACTATCGTTGGGATATGCAGGTTAGTGACGTTACGCTCGTTGAATCTGAAAACATTTCAGATTATCTAAAACAAATTGATTTGACGATTTCCTGGGGCGAGGACGGGCTATACCAGTACAGTCTGAGACTATACAGATCGGTGCTGGAAACCGGGTAGCAGGATGCGTTTCCGCAAATCAAAACCATCAGTCCACCGTAGGCAGAACAGGGTTCTATCGATGAAGATGCCTTACTCTCTTTGCCTCTGTGGTGAAGACCGTTCAGGCTTCACACTGTTGGAGATCATCCTGGCCCTGTTCATTTTTACCATCGTTCTCTCCTTAATCTATACCTCTTACACTGGAACGTTTCGCATCGTAGATGAGACGGAATATCAGGCCGATATTTACAGAATGGCCCGAATTGCGATTGAAAGAATATATGAGGATTTGGAATCTGTTTATGCCCCACAGGATACAGAATCCCCTGAATTAGATGAGGAAGATGGCCAGTTTGGCAAATTCCAGGGCAAGGAGGCCGAAATCGATGGCAACCGTGCTGACCGCCTCAGCTTCACATCCAGAGCACACCTTGTCTTCAGCGAGGAAGACCGGCCTGCTGGAACTGCGGTAATAGAATACTTAGTCGAGGAGAATGAGGAGAATGAGGAGGAAGGGGATCTTTTGCTCTTTCGCAAAGACACTCCGGGCGTTGGAGAGACCTCTGACGAAGAGAGCCGTGGACTTGTACTTTGTGAGCAACTGCAGTCGGTGAGTTTCACCTATTATGACGCCGAGGGTGAGGCACACGAAAACTGGGATTCCACAAGCGAGGAATTCGAGAACATGGTGCCAAGCATGGTATCCGTGTTGCTCGAATTTGTAAATAAGGCAGATCCCGAGGCGCCCTTTAAATTCTTGACAACCGTGACACTGCCAATGGGCGGAGGGGGGAGCGACGAGGAAAGTGTATAGAACCCATCTCAAAAATGTGAATCAGGGTTCAGGGCAAGTCGTAGATCCCGAGCTTGCCGTCGGGGGCACGGGACTGCGATAACCATGGCAAGGTTTCTTCAAAACAATAAAGGGATGGCGCTGATCCTTACGATCCTTATCATTAGCCTGCTCGTCTCATTGACGCTCCAGTTCAACAGATCCATGAGGTCTGATGTGCACGCAGCTGCCAATCTCCGGGACGGCATAAAGCTAGGCTGTATTGCCAAGTCAGGATTCAACTATTCCCTGGCGGTTCTCCTCGGGGACGCCTCAGAAGGGAAGGTCGATTCTCTGCATGAGACTTGGGCAGATCCGAAAACCCTTTCTGGGAATTCGGCTTCACTGTTCAACCAGGGTCGGTTTGAGGCCCAGGTTTTGGATCACTCGGCAAGGATTCAGATCAACCGCCTGGTTGACGATCAGCAACCGCAACAGTTCGTTCCTGCCCAAAGGGATATTTTTAACCGTCTATTGACGCAATTCAATCTGGAAGACGAAGAGGCCGAAAATATCATCAACGCCATTAAAGACTGGATCGATTCGGACAGTACGGATACGGACGAGTTTTCTCGTGCGGAAAACGCTTATTATCAGGGACTGGAAAGACCTTATGCCTGCAAGAATGCCCCTATAGACTTCTTGGAAGAGTTACTTCTCGTGAGGGGCATTACCGAAGAGCTCTTTTACGGTAACGAAGAGATGCCCGGCATCGCGGACTTTCTGAGTCCTGTTGGGGACGGCATGATCAATATCAACACGGCAGATCCTGTCGTGTTGAAGGCCCTTTCAGCGGAGATTACCGACGAAATGGTCACAAACATGCTCGAATACCGAGACGACGAAGAAAGGGACCTGTCAGCAATAAACTGGAACGAGAGGGTTGGGGTGAGTGATGTGCCGGTTGAAAACAGTTTGCTCGCCACCTCAAGCACCTACTTTGAGATTATCTCAAAAGGTTTTAAGGGAGCCATGGCCAGGCAAGTCATAGGAATGGTCAAGAGGACAGAGCAGGAGTTCGAAGTCCTATCATGGAAAATAGAGTAGCCTGTCAGTTTCTTGAGTTGGTTGTGCTCGTTGTGATAATAGCTATGAACCGAACAGACCCGACAAACCCGGTCAAACCAATAATTACTTGCCATGCCACAAGAAATTCTCGGTCTTGATATAAGCTCGGATTCAGTTTCCGCAGTTAAGGTTACACGGAGACTGAAGGAGCATCACGTGACGGCCTGCGACCATGTTATGATAGAAGAGGTGGGGGGCTTGGAGGAGGCCTTGAAGGCCCTTGTTGAACGGGTCGGTCCGGGTGAAGTCTGTTTCAGCGCTCTTCCGGGGGAACATGTATCGTACCGGAATCTCCGAATGCCTTTCGGAGACAAGAAAAAGATCAGACAGACCCTTCTCTTTGAACTTGAGACAATAATCCCTTTTCCTGTGGAAGATCTGGTAGTCGATTTCACTATGGTTGACCAGTCGGATCAAAGCGAAATCCTGGCCGCCTCCCTCAAGCGCACATATGTCTCGGAGCAGCTGGAGCATTTGCGGGCCAACGACATCGACCCCGAGGTTTTCGATATTAGCGGCGTGCCAACCCTCAGCTGGCTTCTAAGGCAAACAGGGACACCCGACGACGGACTCCTTCTGCAAATTGGCCGCAAGAGCAGCACGGTGATCCTGTACCATAGAAGACGCATCGCATTGATTCGTACCTTTTCTCTTAACGGCGGGACAGTGGTAGGGACTGCGTTAAACGGGACTGGCAATGGCCATGAGGATATTGTGGCGTCTGAGCAGATTGAATCCTCTCTCAGGTCATTTTGCACAGAGCTGAAAAATACCCTCCACGTGTTTGAATGGCAGAACAAAAAGACGGTCCATCCCGAAAAGGTTTTTGTTACAGGTAGCGGAGCCCTTCGTCCGGATACAGAGGACCTCTTGAACCGGTTCCTTGACCTTCCGGTTGAGAGGGTCGACCTGAGCAGGGATCCAGGGATTTATATGGATGAGGAAATAGCCAGCGCGTGGAATCCCGCCCTTATGGACAATGCACTTGCCCTGGCAGTTAGGAAGACCAAAGAGGACTTGGGTTTCAATTTCAGGCGGGATGAATTTGAAGTAAGAAAAGAGTATTTTGGACACAAGAAGGAGATTCGCAAGGTCGCAGCCTTCTTGATAATCGTTCTGTTTCTCCTATCCCTTGATCTGGGTGCAGACTACTATTTTTTGAAACAACGGTACAATATGCTTGATGGCCAAATCACAAAGGTGTTCAAAGAAACGTTTCCGGATACGAAACGGATAGTCGATCCGGTCCACCAGATGAAGGTTAGAATAAAGGAGATCAAGAAGACTGCCTTGTCGATTCCTGGAATTGGCGCGAACGCTAAGGTTCTTGACCTGATAAGAGATGTCTCGGTGCGCGTCCCGGAATCTGCGGATGTGCACGTTTCACGCATGGTGGTTGACGCGGACACGGTTCTGATTAAGGGTGAAACAGACACATTCAACACAGTTGATACGATCAAAAAGGGGCTGGAGCCCTCGGACTATTTTAGTGCAGTGACCATCAGTTCCGCTAATCTTGACCGATCCGGCAACCGAGTCACATTTGAGATGAAGCTGCAGCGTGCCGAGTAACTTCGCCAATAGCATAGTTGCGAACCGTAAACCTTTTGACGAATGACTATTTGGAAATAACTAATAACAAGACATGAAGCTTGCAAAGCGTGAAAAATATCTAATATTGACTGTAGCTGTCTGTATCGTAATCTTTCTCCTGTTTCAGTTCCTTATTTTTCCGATCTTTGACAGCAGAAGGCGAACTGCAAGTGGCCTTGAAGCCAAAGAGACGGGACTTGATGAGATTATGAAGCTGAGCGCTGAATATCAGACGTATCAAAACAGTTCTCAGGGCATCCAGCAGGCCCTTGCCAGGCGCAAGAAGGGCTTTACGCTCTTTGCATTTCTGGAAGAGGCAGCAGGCAAAGCTGAGGTCAAGGCAAATATTAAGTATATGAAACCCTCTGGATCGTCAGGCACAGGGCCTTACAAGGAATCGATGGTCGAGATGAAACTGCAGGCAATCACCTTGGAGCAGTTGGTTGGATACCTGTACAGGATCGAATCACCGGGTGATTTGGTGAATATCAAACGTATTTCAATTAACGAAAACAAGAAGGAAAAGGGTTACTTGGATGCTGTTATGCAGGTACTAACCTTTCAATAGACCCTAATGCTGCAAAAGCCGAGGATGCTGGAGATGCAAGGCGTCAAGAGTTAAGCCACGTAAACGGAAATCACCATGAAATTGAAAATCCATTTTAGGTCGCTCCGCATGAAGGGCTTTATATCAAAGCGAAAGGAATGGTTCGGATATCTCCTTTTTGTCCTGATTTTCACAGTGGCGCTTTTGTACTATTGTTTTCCGTCAGATGCCGTGCGGGACTACTTCCGGGCTATGGGTCTCAGGGCAAATCCCCGTCTGGCTCTTTCGGTTGACCGCGTAGAACCATCAATTCTCGTTGGTTTGAAGTTCATGAAGACTAAAGTTGCCCTGGAGGATACGCCTGATAGAGTCATTCTGACGGCAGACCGTCTTTTGATCAAACCTCAGTTATTATCGTTATTGCTCGGAAAATCGAAGTTTTCCTTTCACTGCGCGGCGTACCAGGGCGATGCATCCGGCAGTGTCCTTTTCAAAAAAGATCCCAAGATAGGTTTCATCGACACGGAAATGGCATTGAGCAATATCAACGTGGGGGATTATCCCTATCTTTCACACTTGATTGGCCGTCCTCTGGAAGGAACGCTTGGCGGAACCATCTCATACAGTGGCCACAACCTCATGTTGGATGGCTCAGGAAAGGCAAACCTGAGGTTGTCAAACGGCAAGGTGAATTTTGTGCAGCCATTTCTAACCTTGGAGTCAATCGATTTTAACGAAATGGAAATCGATGCGGTTCTTAAGAAACAGAAAATCAATGTGACCCGTCTGGAATTAAAGGGGAAACAGCTGCAAGGAACCTTGTCGGGAACCATAACCATAAAAGAACAACTAGACCAAAGCAGCCTTGATCTGAAAGGCACTATTGAGCCGTTTGCAGCACTTTTCAAAAGCAATCCGGAAATTCAGGATACCGTGGCGGTTTTGAAACAGCGTCTTGGCCAGGGAACTCTCTCCTTTGTGATCCATGGAACCGTGAAGGAGCCGATAATCAAGTTTACGTAGGCCGTAAAACTTATGCCGAAGCGTTATCACACCATTTTCAACATTCTTGCGTTGTCTATCATCATTTACATTGGGGTCGATATCTTTTACACGTTCGTAGGCGCAAGGCTAAGGCAACATGATACCAAGACCGTTGTGGTGAAGGACACGATAGGTGATCAAAGGCAACAGAAGCAGCCTTTCGACCATTACAAGTCGATCATGGGGAAGAATATCTTTGACTCTACAGACGCCATCGTAGAGAAAGTAAAGGAAGAGGACATCGAGGCCCTTGAACCGACGTCGCTTAAGATTGCCCTCTTAGGGACAGTGACAGGACAGAATGCCTATGCCGTTATCGAGGAAACCAACAAGAGAAAACAGGGTCTATTCAGGGTCGGGGATAGCGTTCAGGAAGCCGTCATCAAAATGATCTTGAGGGGAAAGGTCATCCTTAGAGTCGATAATAGAGATGAGATACTCACAATGGATGAGGCGGCCGCCGCCCGATCAAGCGGAACCCAAAAGAAGGGGGTGGTGTCAGGGCCCTCTCGGAGAGGGCGTGTGAAGTCCCCTGCGAGGGGACGAACTGTAACGGTAAAGCGTTCAGATGTTGACGCATCCCTTGAAGATATAAACCAGCTGTTGTCACAGGCGCGTGTTCGACCTCATTTCAAGGACGGTGAGCCGGACGGATTGGCTATTAGCAGGATCAAGAAGAACTCCTTTTTTGGGAAATTGGGGATAAAGGATGGAGACGTTGTCCAGGCAATAGATAACCAGGATATCAGAAGCCCGGATGACATAATGGATTTATACAAAAAATTGAAATCGGGATCTGGTGTCGGGATACGGATAGACCGAAAAGGTCAACAACAAACCATAAACTACACTTTTAGGTAAAGCCATGTACACTTCTTACTTTGGTTTCAAGGAAAACCCCTTCAGCTTGACACCCGATCCGCACTATCTCTATCTTAGCCGCCACCATAAGGAGGCCTTTGATCACCTGGTTTACGGAATCAACGAACGGAAGGGCTTCATTGTCATCACAGGCGGCATTGGCACCGGAAAGACCACACTGTGCCGCGCACTGCTCGGCACCCTTGAGTCATCTATTAAAACTGCATTGGTATTCAATGCCTATATCTCCGACATGGAATTATTGAGGACTATAAATCAGGAGTTTGGCATTGACGAAGGTGAACCGGATCGAAGCAAAAAGGACCACAATGACAACCTCGATCAGTTCCTCCTTGAGACATTCGGCAAGGGCGGCGAGGAAGGTGAACCGGATCGAAGCAAGAAGGACCACATTGACAACCTCAATCAGTTCCTCCTTGAGACATTCAGCAAGGGCGGCAATGCCGTCCTGCTGATCGATGAAGCCCAAAATCTCTCCCACACCGTCCTTGAGGAGATACGGATGCTATCGAACCTTGAGACCGAAAAGGAGAAACTGGTTCAGATCGTCCTTGTGGGACAACTGGAATTAAGGGAGAAACTAGCTTCACCTGCTCTGAAGCAGCTGGATGAACGCATCATGTTGCGCTACGATCTTAAACCCTTGGATAGGCAGGACGTCCAGGGTTATATAGAGCACCGATTGGTCGTGGCAGGCGGCAGAGGAAATCTGCAGTTCACAAAGGGGGCCCTGGAGGCAATCTACGCATACTCCAAGGGCAATCCTAGACGGATCAATGGACTTTGTGACCGAGCCCTTCTTATCGCTTACTCTAAGGATGAATTCACCGTATCCAAGAAAACGATTCAGAAGGCAATTGAAGACATTGGTGGCGATGTGACACTGGTAAATGGCCCCAAAAGGGCTTGGGCTCCAAAATTTACCCCGGTGTCTGCTCTCTTGCTGCTCATAGTGATCCTTGTAGCGGGCTTTGGGGGGTGGAGTCTCAGAAAAGAGATTCCAGCACTCACGTCAGGGGAGAGAGTCGTCACCCGCGGCCAAGCTCTCCCTGTTGAGGATGAGGAAGTGGGCAAGGTGAAGAGTGAGCCATCAATAGCCGAGCAAGAAGTCCTACCAGCAGAAACCGAAGAGGTTGCATCCATACCTATCTTGCCATCAATAGCCGAGCAAGAAGTCCTGGCAGCAAAAACCGAAGAGGTTGCATCCATACCTGCAGAATCTGAGATCAAAGCACCAGGTTTGTTTCTTAGCGAGCACGACAGCCTCGCAGGACTCTTCAGGCTGTTCGACGCAAAGGAGCGCCAAAACAGTCATTCGACAAAAGAAGTGCATTGGGGCCTGTATTCGTTCTATATAGAGCCCGAACACTACATCCTGTTCAAAAGACCTTTCTGGGTGCGTACGGCTCCCCAAGCCCATAACCATGGCTCTACCGTGGTCCCCTCCCCTCGATATCTGCTGATTAGTGAAGTCACACCTGAAGGTGCCGTCGCCATCGATGCTGACGGCAAAGAGCAGCCAATAACAAGAGACTTTATCATGACTCATTGGGATAAGGAGGTTTGTTGGATATATCCTTATGAAGACCATGAAGAGAGAATAGTCAGAGGGATGCGCGGTCCGGATGTTGTCAAGCTACAATACGCGTTAAATGAAGTAGGTTATTCCTTACAACCCACAGGGCTTTATGATGGACCCACATTTGACGAGGTCGTGAACTTCCAAAACGATTTTGGATTAAAGGCAGATGGGATTGTCGGCACCCGCACAAAGGGCTTGCTGTATCAGATGACCGATGAGCTATATTAATGAGGCCCTGAAAAAGGCCCAAAAAGAAAAAGAGGCGCGTCACCACAGATATCCTGGCATGGTCTCCACGCCCGGATACAAGGCGAGGCTTTTTCCCGGCAAAGCGCTGTGGTTGACCGCTTTTTTCCTGGCCTCGCTTGCTTTTGCAGCCTATTTGTGGTTACCCTCCGGGGACACACAGCCTCCCGGCAGTGAACCTGCACGGCCCAAGGCGACTCCACAGCTTGCAAGCAGTGAACCCGCACAGCCCAAGGCGACTCCACGGCCTCCCAGCAGTGAACCTGCACGGCCCAAGGTCATCCCACAGCCTCCCAGCAGTGAACCTGCACGGCCCAAGGCCACCCCGCAGCAAAAAAGCGTGGGCAACGTTAAGGCCCTGTACGAAAGGGCTAGGGTTTTTCACAAACGTGGCCGTTTGCAGGAGGCTATGCGCCTCTATGAAAGAACCCTGAGCCTTAATCCTGATTATGTGGACGCATTAAACAATTTGGGAGTTATACATATTCAGAACAGAAGGTACTCAGCTGCCCGAGAATCCTTTGCAAAAGCCATTCGACTTAGACCTGACTATGTGGACTCCCATTACAATTTAGCGTGCCTCCATGCCCTTGAAGGAGCGGTGTCGCAAAGTCTCATCCATCTGAAAAGGGCAGTTTCACTAGACCAATCGGTTAAGGACTGGGCGCGAGGAGATGCAGATCTTAGAAACCTTCACGGAGTGCGGGGGTTTGAAGAAATAATAGGGCGCGGTGCAGAATAGACAATAGACGCCCAGGGGACGGGGGATCCGCTCGCTGTTGAAGTTCAGTTGACGATATTGTAAAAGCAGAACAGGTAGAGTATGGACAAGATGACATTCAATAGCGCTAAAAAGGGGATAATACAGTTGACGAGAACGAAAGAAGAAAGTGCCAATGCCTGCAAGAAAGGCTCCTCCCAGCGCTCTAACGCTCCGGTGTCCCAAAACTCGATTATAGGGTCTCTTCTTTGTTTTTTGTGCATAATGTTTTGGCTGCTCATGGCTGGTTCTATGGCCCATGGAGCCCGTGTCGCGGGTGAGGAAGGCGTGACACCTGCAGCACCCGAAGCTGCGCCCCCTGCATTTCAGCCACCGGCGGAGAAGCCTCCTTCCATGCCACCTGCCGAGAAACCTGCTGCCGCGCCGGCGCCCGAAATGCCTGTAGCACCCGCAGTTGTGAAGCCTGCTCCCAAGCCACCTGTCAAAAAACCTGCGGTACCCGCAGTTGCACAGCCCGCTCCCAAGCCACCGGCCGAGAAGCCCGCTACAGTGAAACCCCCTCCGAAAGCCCCTGCTCGTGCGCCTGCCCGAGTTCAGGAAAAGAGGCGCCCCAAACCAGTACCGCCCGCAAAAAAAGAAGCGCCTAGCGATCGTTACGTGACCATCGATTTTGACAACGTAGATATTACGCTATTTATTAAGTTCATCAGCGAACTGACCGGCAAGAACTTCGTGGTTGACAAAGCAGTTAGAGGAAAAGTCACCATTATCTCCCCCAAAAAGATCTCAGTTGCAGAGGCATACAAGGTTTTTCAATCCGTACTGGAGGTGCACGGTTTCGCCACAGTCCCTGCCGGCAGTGTCATCAAGATCGTGCCGGCTGTTGCGGCACGATCCAAAAGCATTGAGACTCGAATACGCGAGGAGGCAATAGACCCCGAGGACAGGATAGTGACACAACTCATTCCCCTGGAATATGCCAATCCCGACGAACTGAAAAAACTTTTCGCCCCCTTCATATCCAAGAGCAGCGTCATGGTCTCATATTCCCCGACGGGTACGTTGATCGTCACTGACGTCCTCTCTAATATAAAACGGCTGCTCAGCATTATTAGGGCAATCGACGTGGTGGGTATCGGACAAGAGATATCCGTAGTCCCGCTCGAATATGCCACTGCATCCGTCTTGGTTAAGTCGATCACGTCTGTATTCCAGACCAAGACACGAAGAAAAGGCGCACCTGTGGGTCCCGGCATCAAGACTGTAGCTGACGAGCGGACCAATTCCCTGATCATAGCAGCCAGCGAGGACGACACCCGAAGAGTCAAACAGCTTGTTGACCTGTTGGACAAAGAGATCCCCCGGGGAGAAGGGGATATTCGAGTCTATTATCTTCAAAATGCAAACGCCGAAGATCTGGCCGGGGTTTTAACATCCCTTCCTTCAAAGGAAGGAAAAGGCCCTCAGAAGGGGAAGGCCCCGGTCATTTCCAAGGAAGCCCAGATCGTGGCCGATAAGGCAACCAACTCGCTGGTCATTACAGCCAATAAGGATGACTACCTTATCCTTGAAGACGTAATTAAGAAATTAGATATCGCGCGACGAATGGTTTACATCGAGGCCCTGATCATGGAGGTCAATACGAATAAACGATTCACACTGGGCGTGCAGTGGGTGGTCGGAGACGATATTGGCAGTTGGGAGGGCAGAGAGATCGGCGGTTTTGCAGGCTCTACCCCTCCGTCGGGTATATTTCCAGGGGTTGATGCAACCGGAACCGTCGGTCTTAACCCAGGCTTTTCCTTAGGAGTTTTGGGTGAGGCAATTACCATTGGCGGGATTAATTTCCCCAGCATAGGGGCAGTCATACAGGCCTTCCAGAGCGATACCGACATACATATCCTACAGACCCCCCAACTTATGACAACGGACAATGAAGAGGCGGAGATCTTGGTTGTAGAAAATATCCCCTTTCTGACCAGGCAGGACCAATCAGATTCAGGTATAGATTACAGTAATTACGAATTTAAGGATGTGGGGGTTACACTAAAAATTACACCGCAAATCAATCAGGAGAGGTTTGTACGTCTGAAAATCTTCCAGGAAGTGTCCCAGGTTGTTGAACAAGACGAGATAGGTCTTCCAACCACGCTGAAGCGAACAGCAGAGACGACGGTGATTATAAAAGACAAGCATACCGTGGTGATTGGCGGGTTAATCGATGAAATATTGACCCGAGGTACCTCCAGCGTCCCTTGCCTTGGGAATATCCCGGTGTTGGGTGGTCTTTTCAGTTCACAGTCCAGGTCCAAAGGTAAAAGTAATCTCTTCATATTTATCACGCCCCATATCATTGAAAACCCTGAGGAAGCCACCGCAGTGTATGAAGAAAAAAAGGAGTACCTCGAGGGAATCGAAGAGGGCGTGATAAAGATGTATGAAAGACCGGAACGCAAAGGCGAAGAGACAGAAGCTGAAGGGACAGACGTCGAAGAGCCACACGTTGAAGACACAGACGTTAAAGACACAGACATTGAAGGGACAAACGTTAAAGAATCAGAAGTTGAAGGTTGATATGGACTGACATGAAACTGATCGGAGACATACTAAAAGAGACCTGTGGGCTTTCTGAGGAAGCCCTTGCTGAGGCGATCGAGATCCAAGAGCAAAAAGGGGGCCGGATCGAGGAGATCTTGGTCCGGCAGAATGCTGTTTCAGAATTGGATCTGTTGAAGGCCCTTAGCACCCAGTTTGACCTACCTTTCTTGCCAGATCTTCCCACCCAAGATCTGAATACCGATTTTGCCGGAAAGGTGCCAATCCAGTTTCTCAAGAAATACAAGATGGTCCCAATGGTGACCTCAAACGAGACCTATGTTGCTGTGAATGATCCCTTTGAATTTCAACCTCTGGACGACCTGCGCCTGAGCCTGGAATGGGATGGGGTGAAAGTGGTACTTGCCCCTTATTCAGCAATCCTCTCGGCGATAAATCTCGCCTATGATATGAGTCAGGATTCTGCTGAACAGGTTATCCAGAACATGCATGAGGTTGACAGCGACCAGATCCTCTCTGAAATAGAAGCAACCGGGGATCTTCTGGACGAGACTAGCGAAGCGCCCATTATCAAACTGGTCAATCTGATGCTTTCACAGGCAGTGAAGGCCCGTGCCAGCGACATTCATGTTGAACCATATCAGGAAAAGCTCAAGATTCGCTACCGTGTGGACGGCATTCTATACGATAAGCTCTCCCCGCCCAAGCGCATTCACTCAACACTCGTCTCTCGAATCAAAGTTATGGCCAGACTAAACATCGCCGAAAAGAGACTTCCTCAGGATGGCCGGATCGAGATCAGGATAGCTGACAAGAATGTGGACATCCGTGTTTCCACCATCCCCACCGCCTTTGGCGAGCGTGTCGTCCTGAGACTGCTTGACAAATCGACTGTGCTTCTTAAGCTTACCGACATAGGCATGCCTGAAGACAGGCTTAAACTCATTGAGGGGCTCATCCGAAGCCCCCACGGTATCGTCCTGGTAACAGGCCCTACGGGGAGCGGAAAGACCACCACACTTTATGCCGCCCTCACCATGATCAATAATCCTGATATTAATATCATCACCATAGAAGACCCTGTTGAATACCAGATCGAGGGGATTGGCCAGATTCAGGTCAATCCGAAAATCGGACTTAACTTTGCCAACGGCCTTCGCTCGATCGTTCGGCAGGACCCGGACGTTATTCTGGTGGGTGAGATTAGAGATCTGGAAACCGCGGAAGTCGGCATCCAGTCAGCCCTTACCGGTCACCTTGTCTTCTCCACCCTCCATACAAACGACTCGGCGAGCGCGGTGACCCGGCTCATTGACATGGGGATAGAACCCTTTCTGGTGAGTTCTTCTGTGATGGCGATATTGGCCCAGCGACTGGTGCGCGTCGTCTGTGACGAATGCAAAGAGACCTATGTAGCCGATGAAGAGTCGCTGGATAGTATCGGCATAACCCCTGAGATGGCTGCCGGCAGGAATATACATCGCGGTCTGGGTTGCTCTTCGTGCTTAAACACGGGCTACAGAGGAAGAACAGGCATCTTTGAGCTGATGATCCTGGATGATTCCATCAAGAATCTCATCTTAAGAACCTCGGACGCCAATGCTATAAAACGCCAGGCCATTGATCAAGGGATGCTTTCGCTTCGCCAGGATGGGGCACAGAAGGTCCTGGATGGGATTACAACCATCGAAGAGGTGTTTCGTGTAACCCAGCAGTAGAATGTCATCAGGTTGTTGCCCAAATCACTTTTCGCCTGTTCTGACACGTTCTTTGTAAATCTAATAATATAAGAAGACCTCTGCAAAACGTTCAATTTTGTTCAAGGTCAAGGAAGAGGAAGATTTGAGCCGCAGGAATACTTTTTGGTATTTCGAGGACTAAAATCTGAGTCTGACGTAGAGATTGAGCAAAAGGGGATGTTTTGCAAAGGTCTCTCCTAAGCCTTTTGCGTAATTGTTATATCTCGCTTAGGATATGGGATTTCAATCCCCTCCCTGTCAAATGCTTCCTTCACCTTATCGGTCACATGGGATATAGTGTCCATCCGCCTTCTGGCATCCTTGATCCAGACCCTCAGTTGAAGGTCCACTGATGATTCCCCAAATTGCCTTACCACCACCTGGGGCCGCGGATCTTTCAAGACCCATTCTGCTGTCTTAGCCACTTCGAGTATTACCGATTTTGCCTTCCTGATGTCTGTATCGTATGAAACGCCGATTGGAATTCGAACGCGGATATCCTCTGAAAGGGTCGTGTAGTTAATGATGTCCCGCATCATGATCTCGTTGTTGGGGATGATGATTACAATGTTGTCTGTGGTTCGAATCTTGGTGGCTCTGAGGCCAATATCTAACACGTCCCCCCAGGTCGCTGAATTCTTAGGCGAGGACCACACCTCGATCCGGTCACCAATTTCAAAGGGCCGGTCAATAATCAGCAAGATCCCCGTTATGAGGTTCGACAGGGTATCCTTGGCTGCAAAGCCTATGGCAATGCCGACAATGCCAGCTCCCGCCACAAAAGGCATCACGTTGATTCCCAACACATCAAGGGCAAGTAGGATGGCAATGGCAAAGATAATAATACCGGAGAATTTGCTCAGAAGATCGAAGACAATGTCGTCTATTTTGCTTGCGGTCTTCTTGACGACATTATTCTCAAGGTAGCCCAGCAGAATCGAGGTGAAATCCTTTACTGGAATGGCCAATAGGATGATCAGGGTTGCATAA
>JBEQLC010000040.1:0-10421 GCA_040326175.1 Desulfobacteria bacterium
CAATTCCATCTTCTTGGCCAGGATCTGTTCTACAATCTCCTTTTCATTGACGTGGTTTTCCATGTCATCCTTCCACAAGGCGCTCTTTTCCACAAAAGACCAAGAGTCCGTTTTGTCTGCTCATGCAGGCCAGGGTCATATTTAAACTCCTGCCCAACGCCACTGCCAGCGCTGTGGGGCGCGATACACTGACCAGGATTGGCAGTCGCCCACGGGCGGCTTTCTGGACCATCTCATAACTCATCCGCGAAGAGAGGACGGCCAGTCTGGCACTGCCAAGTTCTCGGTTCATCAAGGCCTTACCAATAGCCTTGTCCAGCGCGTTATGGCGCCCGACATCCTCCGCCACTTCCAATACGTTGAGTCGAGAGTCAAAAAGCATGGCCGCGTGGGCACTCCTCGTTCTCTTATGAAGACGCTGATGATGAGGCAGCTCATTCACACAGGCCACCGCCTGGCTCATCTTAATTTTCGTTTCATCTGTGATCGGAGATAGAATCTGACAAAGGTCTTCTATCACTTCTTTGCCGCAAATACCGCAGCTGGTTTGACTAATGAAACCTCTTCTTTTCAACAAAGACGATACTTTCTTTCGTCTTTCAGGTTTTAGTGTGACGGTAGCCACGTTCGTGTTGTCCTGATCGCAACAACCGATGGTGGCAAAATCTTCCAGCCCGTCAACAAGTCCCTCAGAAAGACAGAACCCTGCCGCGTGAAATATCTCCTCGCCTGGAGTTCGCATCACTACGGAATAGGGTGCACCCTCAACACGGATCAACAGGGGTTCTTCCTCAATCAGCTCCTGTTCGTACGTTCGACAAACCTCCCCCTCACAGTGGACCACAGGATGGGATCGGCTATCATCCACATTAGATCTGACGTCGCCCTGCAAAGAATCGGGTAGCGTCACGCTTCAAACTCTCCAAAGTCCATAGAACCCGTCATCCTTCTAACCGTGCTCACCCCGAACAGAAGATGTGGATATCATCACCACGCCGAATTCTTCCACCTTTGAGCGCCCGTGCAAAGATTCCCTCCCGGGGCATAATGCAGTCCCCGGCGAGATAGTAGATGGCGCATCTGTTATGGCACTCTTTGCCGATCTGTGTAATCTCCACCAAGGCGGAGTCTCCCAACTGGACCTGGGTTCCTATGGGGACATTTTCCCAGTCAATGCCCGATGTAGCGATGTTCTCTGCGAAATCACCGAAGGTCACATCAAGGCCGTCCATGCGAGCCTTTTCAATGCTTTCAGCAGCAAGAAAACTCACTTGTCTGTGCCACGGCCCCGCATGGGCGTCTCCTTCGAGTCCATGGTCTTGAAGGATATACGTCTCCTCCACGGGGACCTTTCGTGTTCCCTTTTTCTTACTCATTGCTATAGAAACAACACGCACGTCGCAATCCTTAACAGGGTCGGGCGTTGCCACCCGCACGTCTCGATGGTTCAAACTCTCTTGCCCGTTTCAATCATCTCAGACAGAGTGACAGAATTAAGCGTATCATACACAGCTTTTGTTGCCTCTTCCCACAAGCCGCGGGTCAGACAATCGGTGGATTTTTCACATAAATCAGGATTTTCGATACAATCGGACAGATTGACTCCACCTTCAAGCACGTTGACGATTTCCCCAACAGTGATCTCTTTGGGGTGCCTTGCAAGCATGTAACCCCCTTTGGGACCACGAACACTTTTGACGTAATCGGCTTTCTTTAACGGGATAACAAGTTGCTCAAGATACTTAACAGAAATATCCTGACGCCTGGCGATGTCACCTATCTGTACAGGACCTGCATCATAATGCTGCGCCATATCAAGCATCATTCTGGTTCCATAGCGACTCCTGGTTGATAGTTTCACGCGCAGCTGTTCCTATTATGCAGTCGCCTTTCCCATCGCTTCAGTCCGTTGAACAGTTCTCCGCGGCCGAAAAGGTGCCAAATCAATATTCCAGGCCCTTCCTCAAGTATCGTTTGCTACTGGGCCCTGGACAGATCTGTACCCCATAAGCTCTACCCTGCAATCTCGACCAATTTAGTATACTATATTAATGCGGGAAGGTGATGTCAAGATATGATCGGTTTCTGCACGGGACTCTCGGGGTAATTAGCTGGAAGGAGTGGCTATCTATTTAAAAATACTTAATAATAAGAATACTGCTGGCGCTGTTATGCAAGTTTGGTTATCGTACATAACTTGCCCCCAGGAAATATGCAGGCCCCCTTTGTTCAAGGGGGCCTACAAGGGCCGCCAGCGCCGTCCAAAGCTGCAGGCCTTTTCCCACGGGGATTTCCTGTGGCAGAGAAATTTGCTTTCCAACTACAACCCTGTAACAAACGCGGCAGAATAAGCTGTTGATGCATGCCCGCTTGTCATTAGGAAAGTGTGCGGAGATTGTTAACACCAAGGGCGACAAAACATGGAGGCACTCAAAAAAATGTGATACAGTGGACAAAGTATGATAAATAAGCCATATCACCTCTCTAATAATGATTTTTGTAATTAAAGGAGGGAGTGGGGTTATAACGGCTTTATCGGGATTTGTGCAAGATGGATAAAGAGAGCGTTACACAGAATAAAGAACGTCTGATTCATCTTCTCAAAGATGCAGGTTCCCTCTTGGTAGCGTTTTCCGGGGGCGTGGACAGCACATTTCTATTGGCCGTGGCCCACGAAACCCTTGGGGAAGGAGCGGTCGCTGCAACAGCCACTTCAGAGATATATCCAGCACGTGAAGAGGAGGAAGCTGAAAGATTTACCAAGGAGAGAGGCATTCAGCACATCATCTTCCGCTCCGAGGAGATGAGCCTCCCTGCCTTTGTCGCCAATGAACCGGACAGATGCTATCACTGCAAGAAAGCACTTTTTGAGAAACTGCTGGAGATAGCAAAGGAGAAAGGCATAAAACATGTGGCCCACGCCGCCAACATGGATGACTTGGAAGATCATCGGCCAGGGCTTCAGGCAGCCGAAGAATTAGGAATCATGGCCCCTCTGTTGGAGGCCGGCCTGATAAAGGAGGATATCCGCCTTCTGTCCAAGGAGATGGGGCTGTCCCAGTGGGACAAACCGGCCATGGCCTGCCTCGCTTCAAGGATACCCTATGGAAGCCCTGTCACCGTGGAAAAGCTGAAGATGATTGAGGAGGCCGAAGCGTTTCTTCTTGAAAGGGGGCTAAGGCAATGCAGGGTAAGGCACCACGAGTCTACGGCGAGGATAGAGGTGGATGAGTCGGAGCAAGAAATGGTTATCGGTGATGACCTCAGAAGAGCTATTGTGCAGGAATTTAGACACATGGGCTTTTTGCACGTTGCTTTGGACCTGGAAGGTTATGTGTCCGGGAGCATGAACCGTGGGATCGAAATCGACTTGTCTGTCCCCACTGGGGATGAGGGGGATCAATTTGACATGGGTGAAATCGGAATTGTGTGGGAGGATATAGATGGCCAGTAAGGTAGTCATGGAGGATGCCTTCAAGCGTTTCACCTTTGATCAGGACAAGGTCCTAACACCTGAGGAGACGGTTCAAAGGTTTAAGGACAAACTAAAAGAGGTCGATTTGGACGTCTTGGAAAAAACCGCGAGAATCGACAACGGAAGGTTGGATATCCCTGTGTTTTTCAGCCTTTGCGGCCGGGATGCCCGAGAGATTATAGGCACAAAGAAACAGATGGGGAAGGGGGGCACTCCGCAGCAGTCAGAGGCGAGTGCTGTCATGGAGTTGGCTGAAAGATTCAGCTTCTTTAGTTTTTACAGGAATCCCGAGAACTTTTTCGTTGAGAAATATCGAAATCTCAAAGATCGCGCCCTCCCCTTCGAGCTGATTGCCTTATCTGTGCATGACGATTCTGATGACTTGGACAAGGCTCGTGAAGTCTTTTCAGGGCTCCCTTTGAAATGGACATCGGCCTACAATATGACCAGACAGGAAGAAGTCCTCATTCCTTTTGATTGGTTCTTTGCCATCAACGAGTTCAACGGCCCGTCAGCCGGGAACTGTGTGGAGGAAGCGCTCTCCCAGGGCATATGCGAGATCACGGAAAGACATGTATCGTCCGTTGTTAGCCGGGAGAAACTGGCGCTACCTGAAATCAACACAGACTCAGCGACCGATCCACTGGTCCTTGAGATGCTCGACAAGTACAAGAAAGCGGGTATCAGGCTCTTTATCTCGGATTTTTCGCTCGATACAGGCATTCCCAGTGTGGGAGTGCTCGCTTATGATCCGTCCACCTTCCCTGAACGGAGCGAAATCGTATGGACTGCCGGCACCACACCCGATCCCCAGAAGGCTCTGAGCCGAGCCTTGACAGAGGTAGCCCAGCTTGCGGGTGATTTCAATTCATCATCCAACTACGTGGCCAGCGGTCTCCCCAAGTTCAGAACGCTTGAGGAAGCCGACTTTGTCATGAAGCCCTCCGGCAAGAAAGACATCACAGAGCTGCCCAATCTTTGCCATGACAACATAAAGGTGGAGGTGGAAAACTGCATTTCCGCCTTGTCCGGAATTGGCATGGAGGTCATTTTTGTCAACGTGATCCATCCCAGGCTCGAGATCCCCTCTTTCTATACGATCATACCGGGCGCCCATTTCCGGGAACGGGCCATTGGAACCAGCGTGGGTATGTTCTCAGCCAAGCTGATAGCCGAAAACGGTAATCCTGAAAGGGCAATAACCGAATTGGAAAAGGTAAACGCCTTGATGCCCGGGAAATATTATGTGAAGTTTTACCTGGGGTCTTGCCATCTTTTCATGAATAAGCTGTCAGAAGCCCTGGTATTTTTTGAGGAAGCTTTGGAACTCGATCCAAAGCAGGAAGATGTTGCCAGTATTTATTCCTATATGGGGGTATGCTTGAAAGACTTGGGGCAATACCGCAAGGCCATCTCAGTCCTAGAGAGAGCCGAGGATTGCGACAATGAGAGAACCGACGTTCACAACCTGATGGGATTCTGTCACTTCAAGTTAAAGGAACATGCAAAAGCCATTCAATGTTTCCAGAATGTGGTCCGTATAGATCCCAGTTCTGCCATCGATTATGCCAACATCGCTTCTAATTATCGGGATATGGGAAATATGGATCAGGCAATTCGTTTTTATCAATTTGCCCTGGAACTCGATCCCACCATAGACTTTGCCAGGGATAATCTGCGCAGACTGCAACAGTAAAGACCCGAGCCTAAAGGACCTGGCTCTGATTTACCCCTGGAAGGGTCAATACTAGAGAACATTAAGTGCCTAAAGTTGAGAAAAGGCCTTTCAGCGCAAATCAGTCGTTATTTAAATTGATAGTGCCAAAGGCACATACATTAACCCTGGCCCAGACCTGGCTTGTAATTATATTACCCTGACCGGTACATGCAACATGCCCAAAGTAAGGAAGGCTCATCCATACGAGTTAGCACCAGGGCAGGCTTTAGCTCACTTTAGCTCACTTCAAACTTTAGGCACTTGCGGGTTACTGTTTCTACAGGCATAGCCAGATCATCTTTGACCTGGCCCAAAGGACGACAATAGACTGAAATCTTGTTGCCTATTTTCTGCAAACCTGTTAAACGCTGGTGGCGTCCTTAGGGGGATGCCAGCAGATTTTTCACTTTATGGGGTAATGAGCAAACAGCGGTTTTGTTAATCCTCGCAACCTGAGACCTTTCGTTTAGGAAACCCCTCGGATTTTTTCTCAAATAGAAGACGGAAAGTTCTTTTGAGGTGCCTATGCCTTATCGTATGGTTTGCTTGGTCAAACAGGTTCCTGACACCCGGAATATAACTTCCGACGTATTGCAGGAAGACGGGACAGTAAATCGTCAGGCTCTGCCAGCCGTCGTCAACCCAGATGATCTCTTCGCCCTCGAAATGGCCCTTGGTGTCAAGGATCGATACGGGGGTGAGATCACTGTGATCTCCATGGGCCCACCATCAGCCGTCGAAGTTCTCAGAGATGCCCTGAGCCGAGGCGCTGATCATGCAGTGCTTTTGAGTGACAGGAAATTTGCAGGAGCTGACACGCTTGCCACATCGCACGTACTGGAAAGAGCCGTACGGAAGAGTGGTGATTTTGATCTCATATTCTGCGGCAGGCAGGCCATTGATGGTGATACGGCCCAGACAGGCCCACAAGTAGCCGAGAAGCTAAAAATACCACAGGTCACATTTGCAGAATCGATCGAAGAGTTGAACGGAGATGATATAATCATTCGGCGTACAATCGAGGGAGGATACGAGCAATTACGTGGCAGGCTTCCACTTCTCATCACGGTCACCAACTCAGCAGAAAAACCGAGGCCTCCATCCGCAAAACGCATGATGTTTTGGAAAAAGGGGAAGACCTCACTCGGGGCTAAGAGTGAAGACGAACAAGAGAGGCTCGCAAACAAGGGGCTCCTGATCCCTTTCTGGAATCTCGAGGAGCTTGGGTGCCCTGCCAAAATATGCGGCTTCCAGGGGTCTGCAACTTGGATAAAGAGTGTAGAGAGTGTGAAACTAACACCACCCCGTGAGTCAAAATCTTTTGATACATCAGACGAGGGGATTAGGGACCTTTTGAGTGAACTGATCAACGAACATATCATTTGAACGGAAAAGTCATGGAAAACGGTGTTTGGGTATATGTAGAAAACGATGGATCAACCATTGCTGATGTGAGCCTTGAACTCCTCGGGAAAGGTAGGGAGCTTGCCGATCAACTGGGTTCTGAGCTGGTTGCTTTCATCATCGGACATGGCCTTTCAGATGCCGGTACTGAACTAATTGCTCATGGGGCCGACAAGGTTTTTGTAGCCGAGCACCCTCGATTGGAGTTCTATTTGACCCTGCCCCACAGCAGCATTGCTGTCGAGTTGATCGAAAAGCACCGGCCAAGTATCCTCCTTATAGGCGCGACAAAGATAGGAAGAGACCTCGCGCCCAGAATCGCGTCCCGCATGAGTACAGGTCTGACGGCCGATTGTACTGATTTGCAGATAGGGAATTACGCCTTCGGGAAGAAAAAGTGGACTGAAGTTCTCCTCCAGATTCGTCCGGCTTTTGGTGGAAATATTATAGCGACCATTGCAACGCCTGAAACAAGACCCCAAATGGCTACTGTCCGAGAAGGCGTCATGAGGAAGCCGGACCCGGATTACTCGAGAAAAGGCGAAATCATAGAACTGAAACCAGAGGTAGCAGAGGAAGACTTCATACTGAGCATTGTTGAACGCGTTAAGGCTGACAAAAAGGTCAATCTTAAACCTGCAAAGATTATTGTCGCCGGCGGCATGGGTGTGGGTTCACGAGAGAATTTCAAAATTATCCATGAACTTGCGGGAACACTTGGAGGAGAAGTCGGGGCGTCACGAGCCGCTGTGGATGCCGGTTTCATAGAACCCGAATACCAGATCGGACAGACAGGTGTTACCGTGCGTCCCAACTTATATGTAGCATGCGGTATATCCGGGGCCATACAACACAGGGCCGGGATGGACCAGTCTCAAAGAATAATCGCGATCAACACGGATCCACAGGCTCCAATATTCTCAGTGGCTCATTATAGCATTGTGGGAGATCTTCATGAGGTGATCCCGAAAATGATCAAAGCTTACAAGAAAAAGGATTAGCCGTGGCGAATTTTTTCACTGATAACGAAGACATCAAGTTTCATCTTGACGACTCACGTCTCAGACGTATCACAGACCTGAGGGAAAGGGGGTATGCCGAGCACAAGGAATATCCCTTTGCCCCTGAAGACTTTGAAGACGCACAAGATAATTTCCACCGAGTTTTGTCGTTAGTTGGAGAGATAGCGGCTGAAACATTGGCACCTTCAGCCAGTGATGTTGATATTGTCGGATGCAAATTGGAAAACAACGAAGTAGCGTTTGCGGAAGGCACCCGGGAAACGCTGAAACGTTTGGCCCAGGCTGACTTATTCGGGTTTACGCTCCCCCGCAAGTACGGTGGCCTGAACCTGCCGATGACCATTTACATAATGGCCATAGAGATTGTATCGCGGGCAGATGCGAGCTTCATGACCCTGTTCGGTCTGCAAGAGATTGCCGAGACGATTAACGAATTTGCGAGCCCGGAATTAAAGGAAAAATACCTTCCCGGGTTCAGCTCGGGCGAATACACGGGAGCCATGGTCCTGACGGAGCCGGAGGCAGGATCAGACCTGCAGGCAGTTGGGCTGAGGGCAACTTATGATGAGAAGCAAGATGCATGGTTCCTGAATGGCGTCAAGCACTTCATCACAAATGGGTGCGGCGAAGTTTTACTTGTCCTTGCCCGTTCGGAGGAAAAGGTGTCCGGAGGCAGGGGGTTGAGTCTCTTTCTGTATGAAAGAGATGAGAACCTGTTGGTCCGCCGATTGGAGGATAAGCTCGGCATTCACGGCTCTCCAACATGTGAGCTTCAATTCCGAAACTGCCGTGCTCACCTTGTGGGCCAGCGCAAAAGAGGTCTAACCCGTTATGTCATGCAATTGATGAACGGGGCGAGGCTCGCTATTGGTGCCCAAAGCGTAGGGATCGCTCAGGCAGCATACACACAGGCATTGAAATATGCAAAGCAGCGAAAACAATTCGGCAAGGCCATCATCGAATTCCCTCCCATTTTTGACATGTTGACGTCGATGCGAGTGCAGATTGAGGCTGCAAGAAGCCTCCTGTATGACGCATCCATGGTTGTCGACATACAATATGCACTCGATCATTTTGGAGAAAAGAATAAAGAGACCACCGCTGAACTAAAGGAAGTAAAGCGCTTTGCCAGCCTGCTTACACCGATGATTAAGTATTATGCATCAGAGATGTGTAACAGAGTAGCCTATGACGCGATTCAAATCTTTGGCGGCGCCGGATATATGCGTGACCATGAGGTTGAGCGCCTTTATCGGGATGCGCGGATAACCACAATATACGAAGGGACGTCACAGCTTCAGATCATAGGTGCAGTTGGCGGGGTAACTTCAGGCCTTTTCCGTAGAATGTTGGAAAGCAAAAAGAACAATAGCTACCCCGACTCATTCAACAGTATGATTGAGAAAACAGATGAGTGTGAAAGGTTCCTGGAACAGGCAATCGCCTTTGTCAAAGAACAAAATGATCACACCTGCACAGAATATCATGCCAGGGCATTGGTCGATATGGCCGTTGAAACCTTTATGGGGATTTTGCTGTTGGAAAACGCAAGAAGGTCGGAACACAAACTGAGTGTAGCAAAGAGATTTATCACAGACACCCGCCCCAGAGTTCAGATGCTTGCCGAGAGAATAGTCAGCCTTGATATGAAATCGATCGATGAGTACAGGAAAATACTTGGCTGATGTGAACATGGAAGAAGTTTCCGGAAAGATAAAACTACTTGGAAGAATCCCCTCACATAATCTCTGCTATTCCCCTTTTTAATGGACTCCCCGAAGATCAGCTCAGAGATCTGACACAGATAGCGGTTGACAGGCAATTCAAAAAAGGCCAAATCATCTTTTCTGAAGGGGATGAGGCCGACGGCTTCTATGTAGTTGTCCAGGGTCTGGTAAAAATCTTCAAACTCTCGGTCGAAGGCAAAGAGCAGATCCTACATATCTTCGAATCTGGCGAGCCGTTTGGTGAAGTTCCTGTCTTCACGGGTCAGCATTTTCCCGCCCATGCCGAGGCGATTGCCAAAAGTCGCCTTTTCTTTTTCCCCAGAGACGCCTTCACGGACTTGATCGAGCAAAATCCCTCTTTGGCCCTCAATATGCTGGGCATGCTTTCCAAGAGACTTCGTCAATTTACGGTTAAAGTAGAACACCTCTCCCTCAAAGAGGTACCCGGGCGGCTGGCTGATTATCTGCTAAATCTTTCAGATGAAAAGGGCGGAGAAAGCCCTGTTGATCTGAAGATCTCGAAACAACAACTTGCGAGCCTCTTGGGTACTATTCCAGAGACCCTTTCACGTATTCTTACCAGGATGACAAAACAGGGATTGATCCAAGTGGATGGCCCTCGTATCAAAATAATGGACCGAGAGGGTCTGGAAGAGCTTGCCATGGCCGGAAAACCCCTGTCTTGATCTTCTGCAAAGGATGCGCTGCCCGGAATGATTAACAAAGCAAAACTTGAGCGGCTCTATCGGAAGTACAATCGGCGGGAATTTGTTCATCCGGACCCTGTTGAATTCCTTTATGGCTATGAGGACCTTAGTGATCGTGAAATCGTGGCGTTTGTGGCGTCCTCGCTTGCCTACGGCAGGGTAGCCCAGATCCACAAGAGCGTAGCCCGCGCCCTTCAAAGGATGATCTCATCACCTTCGGTTTTCCTAAAGCAAGCTACTTACGAAGAGATTCATAGAACCTTTGCAGACTACAAGCACCGCGTTACCACCGGCCACAAGTTTGCTTGCATGCTGTTTGGCCTGAAGCAGATCTTGGAACACTATGGATCCCTACAAGCCTGTTTTCTG
>JBEQLC010000041.1:0-10414 GCA_040326175.1 Desulfobacteria bacterium
GTGGCATCATGGAAAAAGTCAATCATAAGAAAGTCATCGTACCCGGTTATGCTGCGGCGATCTCGGGAGATCTCGAAGATGAACTGGGGGACTGGGAAGTCATGGTCGGACCGAGAGAGTCGGCCCATATCCCGCCGTATCTGAAGGAATGGAAAGCATAAAAGGCAAGTGAACTAAAATGCCTAAAGTGTCTAAAGTGACCTAAAGTTGAAATTGCGAAGTAAGGAATCAGAGACATTCTATTTGATCCTGATTCGTCAATTGCTGAATCCCTGAATCTAATCTCTTTAATTTTAGGCACTCTAGCTCACTCTAGCGCACTCTAGGCACTGTTTTTGAGGAGGTTTCATGATACTGATCGGGGAAAACCTGAATGTGATGGTAAAGAGCATAGGGCAAGCAATGAAGGACAGAGATCCCAGGCCAATACAAGAGCTTGCCGTGGCTGAGGCTGAGGCAGGGGTCGATTACATCGATGTGAATCTGGGACCTGCCAGAAAGGGCGGGGAAGAATTGATGGAGTGGATGGTTAAAACGGTCCAGGAAGTCGTGGACCTGCCTCTTTATCTAGATACCACCAATGTGGAGGCAGTCGAGGCCGGGCTGAAAGTTTACCAGAACAAGCAGGGCAAGGCGGTCATCAACTCGATCATGTGCCGTCCGGAAAGGATGGACGCGCAGATCCCACTGGTTCCAAAATACGACGCAGGGATGGTTGCACTCCTTTGGGGGCCCGAAGGCATGCCCAGAGATGCGGCTGAACGTGGCATACTGGCAGCTGATATCCTACAGAGGGCTGCAGAGGCGGGCGCGGCAGGAGAAGACATCTGGGTAGATCCGATCATCACACCCCTGAGTGTCCAGCAGAACCAGTTGATGGAATGCAACCAATTCATGTCAGAACTCGAAATGATCGCAGAGGTCCTGGCTCCCGGATGCAGGTCAACTTGTGGGCTCTCTAATGTCTCTAATGGAGCACCGGACCATCTCAGGCCCATTCTAAATCAGACATACATGATTATGCTTGGAAAGCTCGGGATGAAGTCTTGTATTGTAGACGCCTTTGACAAGGATCTACATGACATTGGACGGGGCAAGCGGCCGGACGTTGAGGCCCTGGTGCATCAGGTGATGGACGGGAGTGAACCGGACTTGGGCAGCCTCGATAAAGAAGCTCAAGACTATGTGAAGACTGCAAAGGTCTTGCTGGGTCATTCCCTGTACTCGGATTCCTGGTTGGAACTATGAGTCCATTGAGGTTAAGGATTTAGGGTTTCACGTTTATGAAGGGAACAAACTTATTTTCTACACCGCCACCTTATACATATCTCTTACCGTTTTCCTAATCGGTCTAGTCTATCGCACAGCAAACTGGTTCCGGTACAAAATTCGTGTAGATGCAGCAGCGCCCTCCTTCGCAAGGCGCGTTTCCGCCGGCATAAAGGGTGTTGTGCGCACGTTGTTCAGCGCCAAGATCCTCGCTCTCCTTAAGGTATTTTCACAGGATGTGCTCTTTCAAAGATGGTTGATGAGAAGGGACTTTCTCCGGTGGCTGGCACACATGTGCATATACGGAGGTTTCGTGCTCCTGCTTCTAATGCATGGACTGGATACCCTCATCACATCGGTCCTGTTTGATGACTACTACCCTACACTCAATCCTTTTATGTTCTTGAGAGATTTGTTCTCTCTAGTCATTATCGTGGGGATCGCAATTGCATTCTACCGAAGGCTCCTCTCAAAGAGACCCCGTCCCAAAACGACTGCTGTCGATTACTATGCCCTAGTCATCCTATCTATCATAATGATCTCTGGTATCCTCTTGGAAGGGACAAAGATCGTATCCCATTCTATATATCAGGAAATGGTGGACGAATATTCCGGTCTGGAGGGGCCCGAAGAGCTTAAGGCGCTTGAGGCCTTTTGGGTCAAGGAGTTTGCAGTAGTCTCTCCCAATGTCAAAAAACCCTTTGACAAAAACGTGCTGATAGATGGCGAGCAACTGCATGAGATGAGCTGTGCCGGCTGCCACTCCCGTCCTCAATGGGGGTTTATGGGTTATGGTGCAGCCAAAGTGGTCAGCCCTATCGCTTTACCCTTGGACCGGGCGAACGTACATACCTTACTGTGGTATCTGCATTTTATGGCCTGCTTCTTTGGCCTTGCCTACCTTCCATTCAGCAAGTTCTTTCATATGATTGCCACTCCAGTGTTTCTCCTGGCAAATGCTGTGATGGAGGAAGGGGAATCAGATCCTGTAAACTTAGCTACCAAGCAAGCAATGCAATTCGACGCATGCACGCACTGTGGGGACTGTACCACGCGCTGCTCGGTGGCTGTGGCTTTTGACGAAATCCCCAATCCTAATATACTTCCGTCCGAAAAGCTGGCTGCATTCAGGTCCCTTCTTTCCAAGAACGGGCTGAGTCAACAAAGCCTTATGAAAATCCAGGAAGGGAGTCATATCTGTACTGATTGCCATCGTTGCACAGATGTCTGTCCGGTCGGCATCAACCTGGAGGACTTGTGGTTAAACCTAAACAGGCATCTGGCCGGACTCGGTTACCCCAAGCCCGAACTCTGGGCCAGAGAGGCGATAGGTGCTGATTTCGATCTGAAAAAGCTCAAAGACAGTACTTTGTCGTTGACAAAAGTTGACAAAAGGTTTGCAGGTGGATTGACCGGCTCAGCCCAGGCCGGTACGTTCACGGTTTGCTTTGGCTGTCAGAATTGTACAAACGTATGTCCTGTTGTGGGAAACTACGAAGACCCGAAGGAGGTCGTCGGACTCCTTCCTCACGAGATCATGCATTCTCTTGCCTTGAAACAGAAAGAGCTCGCCCTTGGCTCCAAGATGTTGTGGGACTGCGTCACCTGTTATGAGTGTCAGGAACATTGTCCCCAGGGCGTGCGCGTGACCGATGTCCTTTATGAGCTTAAGAACTTGGCCCTGAGACACCTTAAAGAGAAGGTAACATAAGAGTAATGGAATTTGCACTGTTTCTAGGATGTAACATCCCCATCCGCCTAAAGCAGTATGAGACGGCCTCAAGGGCCGTGTTGCACAAGCTTGGCGTGAGATTGGTGGATGTCCCAGAATTTAATTGCTGCGGGTATCCACTAAGGAACATAGACCTGAAGGCATTTGTGCTCTCTTCAGCCAGAAATCTGGCGTTGGCTGAAAGGCAAGGCTTGAACATGGTGGTTTTATGCAAATGCGGATTCGGAACCATGCGAATGGCTCAGCATCTCATAAAGGAGAATGCCTCCTTGCGTGAAGAAATCAATACGATCCTTGCCACAGAGGGCCTGAAATATGAGGGAGACATTCAGGTCAAGCATCTCCTCACCGTTCTTTTCAGCGACGTGGGTACTGCGGCAATCAAGGAGAAGGTCACCAGGCCTTACGAGAATCTCAAGATTGCGACCCACTATGGCTGTCACGCCTTGCGCCCCAGCAGTATTCTCCAGTTTGATGACCCTGTGGCGCCCACCATATTTGATCAACTGGTGGAAGTGACAGGAGCGGAGAGCGTTGACTGGCCCGCCAAGCTGGACTGTTGTGGAGGCCCATTGCTCGGAACGAATGACGAGCTCTCATTAGATTTTGCTGAGAAAAAGCTCGATAGTGCAAATAAGGCAGGCGCACATTACATAGCCACGGGGTGTGTGTTTTGCCAGATTCAATTCGACACCGTTCAGAAGAGCATGGAAAGTGGCCGGGGCTCGAATCACCATGTGCCCTCCATCCTGTATCCTCAACTCCTGGGGCTGTGTATGGACATAGACAGAGACGTCCTGGGGCTTGAGAGCAACCAGATAGATATCACAGGGGCAGAGCGTTTCTTGACAACAAACAGCCCTGATCTGAAATCTGCTTGACACCCTGGGGCCTACGGGTTAAACTAATAATTTCGGTTGGTTCTCCTGAAATAACACGTCAAAAAAAGGAGTAAAAGATGGCAAAAGGGATAACCGTTACTGAGCACATCTTAGCCATGCAAAAAGAGCGGCCTGAGGCGACCGGGGCCTTTACGGCACTGCTGGCCGAACTCACGGTGGCAGCGAAGATCATTGCCCAGAAAGTAAACAAGGCAAACCTGACTGAGGATTTGGGGTCTATGGGAAGTGAAAGTGTCGATGAAGAACATTTCCAGAAGCTGACGGAGTTTGCCAATGCAACGATCGTCAATCGTGTCAGTCACACAGGCCATCTCTGGTGTATGGCCTCCAAGAAAGAGACTGACCTGATTCCCATTCCACCCAGATACTCAAAAGGAGACTACATACTGGTCTTCGACCCCCTTGGAGGGATCAGTAATATTGACGTCCACATTGACGTTGGTACGATTTTTTCGATCCTCAAGAAGGTGGATTCGGGCGACATGAGCCTTATGACGAGCGTCTTGCAGCCGGGTCACAGGCAGGTTGCCGCCGGGTATTTCATTTATGGTTCGAGCACCATGATGGTCTATACCACCGGAAGTGGCGTTCACGGCTTCACGCTGGAGCCGAGGATTGGCGAGTTTCTTCTTTCCCATGAAAACATCCGTATTCCGGAGAAAGGAAAGACATATAGCGTCAACGAGGGCAATTACTACTTCTGGGACGAGAAAGTCCAGAATGTGGTTGAATACTTCAAGACGCCGGATATCAAGACGGGGCGGCCTTATACGCTTCGTTATACCGGTTCTTTTGTGGCAGACGTTCACCGGAACCTGCTGAAGGGTGGCATCCACATGTACCCCGGAGATTCCAGAGATCCTATGAAACCCCACGGAAAGCTGATGCTCATGTGCGAGGTGAGCCCGCTTGCCTTTGTGGTGGAACAGGCCGGAGGGGCAGCCAGCACCGGTTCTGAAAGGGTTCTTGATGTCCAGCCCCAGTACCTTCACCAGAGGGTGCCGGTCCTCATTGGAAGCTCTGCTGACGTAAGTCTGGCCGAGGAATTTATGCAAGGAAAACGATAAGGTCTTGCCATGCCCGGAGACAGATTAAAAAAGATCCTCTCGGTTTTTGAGGGGAAAAAGGGAGTATTGATCCCGATCCTTCAAAGGGTCCAGGAGGAGTACGGCTATTTACCGGAGGAAGCCCTGGCCCGGATAGCCGATTTCTTGAAGATGCCGGCGAGTCAGGTGTTTAGCGTGGCGACCTTTTATGCCCACTTCTATCTGACGCGGCGAGGGGATCACCTTGTGAGGGTTTGTCAGGGAACCGCCTGCCACGTGCGCGGTGCCCGGGACATTCTGGAGACGGCTCAATACTTGCTTGGGATCAAGACCGGCCAAACAACCGAAGATTATAAGTACAGCCTTGAGCGGGTTGCTTGCGTTGGCTCATGTGCCATGGCACCGGTCATCATGATAGACGGTGACGTCCATCCAAAAGTCTCACCCTTGGACCTGAAGTTTAAGTTGATGGACCAACTTGTGACCGAAGACAGCAAGAAGCTTACTAAAGGCAAGTAAAAAACAATAGAGCTGCGAGACAAAGAGATGAGACCATGACAGCTGCTCAGAAGAAAGGTGCTTTCAGGGGAATAAGGAGCTTTGAAGACCTGAAGCGTCTCAGGGAAGCGATCCTTGCTCAAGAGAAACCGGACAGCAAGACAGTGGTTGTCTGTTGTGGGACAGGATGCCTGGCGTCTCGAAGCGACGAGGTAAGGCAAGCCTTTGTAGATGAGGCCAGGGGGCAGGCGGAAGGGGATATCATCGTCAGGAAGACCGGCTGTCGCGGTTTTTGCGAACGAGGGCCGATTGTGGTGGTTAGCCCGAAGAACATATTGTATCAGAGCGTATCCAAAGAAGATGTTCCGGAAATCGTTTCAGAGACCATTCTCAAGGACGAACTCGTTGACAGGCTCCTGTTCGAAGATGAGACGACAGGCGAAAAATGCGTACATGAAGCCGACATTCCCTTCTATAAGAAGCAGGCAAGGGTTGTGCTCAGGCATTGCGGGCATATCGACCCCAATAGCATTGAAGGCTACATTGGAGTTGGCGGATATGGGGCATTAGCTATAACGCTTTCCAAGATGAGCCCCGAGCAAGTGATTGCCTGCGTAAAGGAGTCAGGCCTTCGAGGCCGGGGTGGCGCAGGTTTTCCCACTGGTCGCAAGTGGGAGTCGTCGCGCAACGCCCCTGGTGAAGAAAAATACATTATATGCAATGGCGACGAAGGGGATCCTGGAGCCTTTATGGACCGTAGCGTCATGGAGGGGGACCCCCACGGTGTACTCGAAGGGATGATCATTGCCGGGTATGCTGTAGGGGCACTAAAGGGGATCATATATGTAAGGGCAGAATACCCCCTGGCCGTCCGACACCTGTACACGGCCATTGCACAGGCCAGTGACCTGGGACTACTCGGTCAGAATATCATGGGAAGTGGCTTTGATTTCGAAATCGAGATTGTGAGGGGTGCAGGAGCGTTTGTGTGCGGGGAATCAACGGCCCTGGTCCTTTCGATTGAAGGAAACCGTGGTTTCCCAAAACCGCTCCCACGGCCCAACACCAGCATTGTCGGGCTTTGGGGCATGCCGACTGTCCTGAACAACGTGGAAACCTTTGCCTGTGTTCCGGGTATTATCCTAAATGGTGCAGAGTGGTTCGCGAGTATAGGCACGGAGAAAAGCAAAGGAACAAAGGTCCTTGCCTTGACTGGAAATGTGAAAAACACCGGGCTTGTGGAAGTTCCCATGGGAACGACCTTGCGAGAAATCATCTTTGATATCGGCGGCGGGATCAGAGGAGACAAGAAATTCAAGGCCGTGCAAACCGGTGGGCCCTCTGGTGGTTGTATCCCCGAAGACCTTCTGGATCTTCCCGTGGACTATGAGTCATTAGCCCGTGTGGGATCGATCATGGGTTCCGGGGGAATGCTTGTGATGGGTGAGAATACTTGCATGGTGAATATGGCCCGCTACTTTCTCGATTTCGCCCAGAACGAGTCTTGTGGCCAGTGCACATTGTGCAAGTTGGGAACAAGGCAGATGTACCACATACTCTCAGACATTACTCGCGGAGAGGGCAGGCCCGACGATATGGAGGTTTTATTGGAACTGGCCGAAGCGGTCAGAGCCGGCTCCATATGCGGCCTGGGACAAACGGTTCCCAACCCTGTGATTTCTACAATCAGGTATTTCCGCGAGGAATATGAAGAACACATTCAACAACATCGCTGCCGCGCCCTCGTGTGCAGGTCTCTGGTTTTATACCGCATCAAGGAACACAGGTGCAAGGCATGTCTGCTGTGCCTGAAAGCTTGTCCGGTCGGTGCCATTATCGGTGCCAAATGGCAGGTCCACGAGATCGATCAGACCAAGTGCATCAAGTGTGGTGGGTGTATGGAGGTGTGTCCTGCCAAATTCAGTGCAGTCGAATGTATTTCCGGCAAGGTGAGCGCGGGGTGATCCATCGCCGACTGCGGATTGCGGATTGCGGATTTGAAATAAGGTGAATTGAAATCGTCTGTGGCAGCTTGGCGAAGCTGTCTGTGATCAGACATCCTGTATGGAAATGATGACCGATGAGTGATTTAACCTTAACCATAAACGGCATTGAGGTAAAAGCCCGGGAAGGGATGACCATCCTGGAAGCAGCCCGAGGTGCGCGGATCTATATCCCCACGTTGTGCCATTGTCCCGGGCTCACCCCGGAGGGCGCCTGCCGTATATGCCTGGTTAAGATTGAAAAAAAGAAGAAGCTTCATCCAGCCTGTCGCACACCTGTTGAAGCGGGAATGTTGGTGGTTACGGATGACGCAGAAATCGAGAAGGTTCGCCGTGTAACCCTTGAACTCATCTTGAGCGACCATGACTTCAACTGTCTCCTGTGCCGGAAGAGCGGTACGTGCCGACTCCAGGACCTGGTCAACCGCATCGGCTTTGACGAGCATCGGCTCGATCGTCTTACCCGTGTGGCCAAAGACCTTCCTGTTGATACGAGCAATCCCTTCTTTGATTTTAATCCCAACAAGTGCGTCCAGTGTGGCATATGCGTTAGAACCTGCCGCGAAATCGTGGGCATTGATGCCATCGACATGGCATATCGGGGATATGAACTCAAGGTCAGTACGTTTGGTGACAAGCCTCTCAAGGAATCGGTCTGTGTCTCTTGCGGGGAATGTGTTGAGCGCTGTCCGGTAGCAGCACTCATACCCAAGAAGATGGAATACCCGACCAGGGAAGTCAAAACCATTTGCGCTTACTGCGGTGTAGGCTGCGGACTCTATCTGGGTATACGCGGGAACACCGTTATCGGCGCCAGGGGCGACCACGACAATCCTGTGAACAAGGGCGAGCTTTGTGTCCGTGGCCGTTTTGGTTATAAGTTCATTCACAGCCCGGACAGGCTCTCTGCTCCACTTGTTCGGGCATACGACCCGCTTGACCAGGAATACAGCAAGGATGAGACAAAAACGCCGGGCAGGCCCGTGACGTCGCCTCTTGTCAAGCGGGAAGGAAAGTTTGTTGAGGTCACGTGGGAGCAGGCCATCAAGTATGTGGCGAGCACGCTGGATTACTTCAAAGGAGACCAGTTTGCGGCCCTCTCTTCCGCCAAGTGTACCAACGAAGAAAACTATCTCTTTCAGAAGTTTGTCAGGGCTGTCATGGGGACAAACAATATCGACCATTGCGCCCGGTTGTGACACTCCCCCACGGTAGCCGGTCTGGCTGCCACCTTGGGTAGCGGTGCCATGACAAACTCAATCTCTGAAATCAGAGATGCCGCTTGCATCTTTGTCATAGGCAGCAACACGACAGATACACATCCCATCATAGGGAGACAAATCAGCAGGGCGGTCAAGCGTGGCGCAAAGCTAATAGCAGCCGATCCCAGACGGACCGTGATGCGCCGAATGGCCGACGTCTGGATGGGTCATCAACCCGGGACCGATGTTGCCTTATTGAATGCCATGGCCAGGGTTATTATTGAAGAGAAACTCTATGATGCCTCATTTATCGAAGAACGGTGTGAGGGCTTTGAGGCTTTTAAGGAATCAGTCATGGGACCTCCCCTTTCCATGGCCGAGACAATCACCGGCATCCCCCTTGAAAAGATCGCACGGGCTGCCAGAACATTTGCCGAAAGCTCTCCGGCGACTATCCTCTATGCCATGGGGATTACCCAGCACTCCCATGGTACGAATAATGTGAAGGCAGTTGCCAATTTGGCTCTTCTTACAGGGAATATCGGCAAACCTTCAACAGGTGTCAATCCGCTGAGAGGTCAAAACAATGTTCAGGGGGCTTGCGACATGGGTGCCCTGCCGAATGTGTTTCCCGGTTACCAGAAGGTGGATGATGAAAAGGTGCGTAAAAAATTTGAAAAGGCCTGGGACTGCAAGTTAAATCCGACACCAGGGATTACCCTGACCGAAATCTTTGAAGCTGTCGATGCAGGCAAGGTCAATGCCCTATACATCATGGGTGAGAATCCTGTGGTCACAGAGGCTGACTCAAGCTCTGTCGAAGAATCGATCCCAAAGCTGGACCTTCTGATCGTACAGGATCTCTTCCTCACAGAGACCGCTCAAATGGCCGACGTGGTCCTTCCTGCGGCCAGTTTTGCTGAAAAGGACGGGACCTTCACAAACACGGAACGGCGGGTACAGCGCGTGCGTAAAGCGATAGAGCCCTTGGGCGAGAGCCGTCCAGACTGGATGATCATTCGCGACATAGCCAAAAGCATGGGGGCCAAGGGGTTTGATTTTGAGAGCCCTGAAGAGATCATGGCGGAAATACGCGACCTCACGCCGAGTTACGGGGGTATTACGTACGAACGCATTGAGACGGCCGGTCTTCAGTGGCCCTGCCCCGATTTAAAACACCCCGGGACACCGTATTTCTATGCGGAAAGATTTACCACGCCCAGCGGTCGCGGACAGTTTACCCCACTCGAATACGCCCCCCCGGCAGAAGTGACCAGCCGCGAGTATCCTTTGGTCTTGACCACCAGGCGAAGCATCTTTCATTATCATGGAACCCTGTCTCGGAAGGTGGATGGAATGAATGCCTTGCGTGGCGAAGAACAGGTGGAAATCAATCCTGTTGATGCGGCCTCTCTAGAGATAGAGAACGGCGAGACCGTAAAGGTGATCTCCAGGCGTGGGGCTGTTCGGGCCAAGGCGAAAGTTTCAAGGGTCACCCATCCAGGTGTTGTTTCCATGACGTTTCACTATCCTGAAACCCGAACCAATATGCTGACCCATGGGGCCTTGGACCCCATAGCCAAAATCCCTGAGTTCAAGGTATGTGCGGTCAAAATCGAACGCGAAATCGATTTTGGTACGGAGCATTTTGGATGGGGAACGGGTAGGACAAGATAACATAGATTGCGCGGTATGGAGAAATCGAGCCTGAAAATCGGAGCCGATCCGTGCCAGGTTTTCGGCGCCCTTTATCAAGAACCGG
>JBEQLC010000042.1:0-10404 GCA_040326175.1 Desulfobacteria bacterium
GGCAGAAGAACACCTACCCGGAAGGAGGGGTAGGGTTCATCGTTGAACAGGTTGGTTTTGGCAGGGTGTTTTGGCAGGTGGGCTTTTACTGAGACGATGACCAGAGTGAAAGGCGTTCGTCCATATCACTCGGCACGTCTTGGGATACGGCCTCGCCATTTCGATCCACCTTTACGTTGTACTTCTTGAGCTTGTGTCTCAATGTCCGGGGGCTGATGCGCAGTATTTTGGCCGCTCGTTCCTTATCGCCTCTCATGCGATACAATACATCCAAGATGGCCTTGGTTTCGGCGGCCCTTCTCACTTGTTCCAGCTCCAGGTCCGTTGAGCGGGGAGGGTCTCTGAAATGCCACAAAAAGTCAGAGGGGAGCTGTTCCGTTCCAATCGCATTGCTGTCGTTGACAATCAATATCCTTTCGATGAGGTTTTTCAATTCCCTGACATTGCCGGGCCAGTCATATCGGCAGAAGATATCAATGACTTCCGGTGTGACCGATGGCATGGGTCTTTTATGGTGGGCCGACAGCTGGCCCAAGAAGTGATTCACCATCCTGGGGATGACCGCCTTTCTGTCTCTTAAGGGGGGGATGTATATGGGGACCACGTGCAGTCTGTAGAAAAGGTCCTCTCGAAACAGGCCCTTTGTGGCCAGCTCCTTCAGATCCTTATTGGTTGCTGAGATGATTCTAACATCCGCCTCTATCAACCTGTTTCCACCGATTCGAAGGAACCGAAAGTCTTCGAGCACCCGCAAAAAGTCCACCTGATTCTCCAGGGGGAGTTCAGAGACTTCATCCAGAAACAGGGTCCCCTTGTCAGCCATCTCAAAGCAGCCCATTTCCGTACTTATGGCTCCCGTGAATGATCCCTTTTCATGCCCGAAGAGCTTGTCCTCGAACATAAGACCCGAGAGGACGCCGCAGTTTACAGGCACGAATGGGTTTTCAGCCCTTGGGCTTTGCAGGTGAATGGTCTTCGCCAGCATCTCCTTCCCCGTGCCGCTTTCCCCGACGAGGAGGACGCTGACATCGTACTTGGCCACTTCGTGGGCGAGTTTCATGATGGCCCGCATCACTTCGGGCCCCAGGATAAACTCCTCCATAATCGATTCCTGGAGGTGTCTAATGTAGGGAGATTGCAGTTTCATACGCGTGAGCGACCTAAGTGTGTATGGCAGGGTTGCCGATTGTGTCGAGACGCATCTCCTTAACCCGAAAGGGCGGTGCGTGTCAAACAGATTCCCCTCAAAACGGCAAACTTTTGTTCAGCCCGGCAAAAAATTGCCAAATCTGCGGACACGGCCATGAGGCCTGCCGAATTTGAACAGGAAAACAGCGTTAGATAACAGCTAGTTGGCTCTATTAATGCCAACTCTCTTATCTTGGTACGGCTCTTGCTAGTTAGTGCAGGACCTGGACGGAGAACCATGCCTTCAGAAAGACTGATCAAAGATTTCATGTGTCCCTTGGACCGATATTCTTACATCAAACAGGAAGAACCGGTCCTAAAGGCTGTTCGGCTCATGGGGCAGGCAGCAAAGGAGGGGAGTCCCCCATGCCTCATTGTCGTGGGAGAAGAGTCTTCTGAAAAGGATATCATCAAGGGCTTTGTAACCCCTACTGAACTTGTTTTCGGGTTGGCAGGCCATTTTTTGAAAGGAGCGCAAAAGAGCGGCCCCATCTTCTGGGAGGGACAGTTTGAAGCAGAATGCCTGGAAGGGGCCAAGAAGCGTGTTAGCGAGATCATGTTTACGATCAAGGCCTGTGTTCGCGACACCGAGATGCTCATGGAGGCCGTGTTCCTGCTCAACAAATATCAGGTCGATTTTCTTCCCGTAGTGAAGAAGGAGGATGTGGTGGGTATGATTCATCTTGAGGACATTATGAGAGAGATTTCCAGGATCGTGTTGAAAGACTAGGTCAAACGGGTGATGGTCTCATCACCTGAAAAAAGTTGTAAAGGAGGGTTTTCTTGTATGAGCCATGATATTGAACATGACGTAGGGGGGGGCGGAATCCTCGCAAACAAGACCTTGTGGATATGTGTGGGTGTAAGTATTTTTCTTCTGATCGCCTTTATCATGCCCACGCCCAAGTCTGTGACCACCGTTGTGGAAGAATATGGGTTTGCCAAGAAGATGATTGAATGGGAAATCGCCCATGACGTGGAAGGTGCGGCCAACAAGACCATGATGGTCCTCGGCATCATTCCCATGGCGGTCATCTTCTTTGCCACCGAGGCCATCCCCATCGGCTTGACTGGAGTTCTGATGCCGGTAATGGCTTACTTTCTCCACCTGCTTCCCATGAAGATGATCGGCAAGACCTTTGCAGGAGATGCGCCCCTGTTCTTGCTCGGCGTGTTGGCCATGGGAGTAGCTGTTGTGGACGTGGGATTGCACAAGCGGCTGGCAAGCTGGCTTCTGGGTTGGACCAAGGGATTCCTTGTCCCTGTCTTTGTTTTGTGTGTCAGCATGTCTGTTGTGGGATCCTTTATATCTGCCCATGCCATGTGTGCTTTCATGACACCGGTCATGGCAGCCGTCTATTTCGGTGCCGTGTCTGCAAACAGCTCAGGAGGAAGGATCGAACACGACCCGGCCCTTGCCAAATTCCTGCTCTTCACACTCTGTTTTGCCTTGAATGTCGGCGGTATTGGGTCGCCCGCAGCTGGTGGCCGTAACGTCATTATGATGGGCTTCTGGAGTGAATATAAGGTCCCCATGGACTTCTTTACATGGATGAAATACGGCTTTCCCATAGTTCCGGTTCTAGGCATTGTGGTGGCTGTTTATATGTTGGTTTTCTTTGGAAGGAACATCAAGACCAAGGATTTGACCCCGGGGCTGGTAGCTATCAAAGAAGAGACCAGAAAGATGGGCAAAATGAAATACCCGGAGTATGTCACATTTGGGATGCTTCTCCTGATCCTGGTTCTCTGGATCCTGGGCGGAGAGGAACTCGGACTCGGAGGCCCTGCGCTCCTGGCACTTCTCATTCCGGTCCTATTCAAGACGACGGAGTGGAAGAAGATCCTGAATGGAATATCCTGGGACGCCTGGTTTATGTACTGCGGTGCCCTGACCCTGGGTGCCCTCCTCAAGGAAAGCGGTGCCGCCCTATGGCTGGCCCAGAGCTTTTTGAAGATTCTAAGTACCGTGGGGATGAATGAAGGCTTGGGCCTGTGGATAGGGATGTCCGGTCTGTCCGGTTTGATGACCAACTTTATGTCGGACGCCGGGACCACCGCTCTGCTCGGACCCATTGTGATTCCAATGGGGATCATGACGGGCGTTCAGGGCGAGCCCTGGGCAGTTGGTCTGGCCGTGGCTTTTGCTACGTCCTTTGCCCATTTCCTGATCGTGGGTACGCCGAATAACGCCATTGTATACGGCTTGGGGATATATCCTGATACCGGTGAGAAGATGCTTCACCCCATGGATTTCGTGAAATACGGCTTCGTGCTCTGGGTCCTCTGTATGGTTGTGGTCTGGGTTCTCGGATTCATGGTGGTCTATAATGTGATTGGCTTTCCAGAGGGGATACTTGAAACGGCCCGGGGTGTCATGGAGGCCGGCGCTCTATAGTCGAATCCAAAGATAATGAGACTGCGTTTCACGCACATAGATTTTCCAATAACATATACATAGTGTAAGGAGGATATTATGCCCCAGTGTAAGAAATGCGGCAAAAGCGGCCTTTTCCTGAAGATGGAAAGAGATACAGGCCTTTGCCTCTCCTGTAATGAGGGGTTTGCCCAGGAGGGGAAAGTATTGACTGAGAAGATTATGGAGGCCAAGAACAAGGCGGCCGCCACCAAGGACACAGAGGAGATTGCTGCCTCTTGTACGGCAGTTGAGCAATTTGGGGATGAGTTGATCGCCCTTCATCAGGCTTACAATCTGCAGCCCAGCCAGGCATTGTTGGACTTGATCGAGGTGCATAAAAAGATGCGAGAAGAGGCTGGGCAATAGCGAGACCGCAGTTAGATCATCATCCATTTTGAAGGAGCCGAAAGACTTAGGAGGAGATATGCCAACGAAAAAAAAGGTAAAGGATCTGGTCATTCCGCTGAACGAATACCCGCATATGCCTTATTGGGCAACGCTCAGGGAGGCGATCGCCCAGCTCAATGTCGCCTTTGAAACCGGACACCACACGGTCCTGGTTTTTGATGAGGCATACAAGCTTGTGGGTATGCTTTTGCAGAGAGATATCTTGAGGGGGCTCGAGCCTAAATTCGCCGAGCATTACGAGGAGGGTATCCCCGTATTCTGGGACACCATCCTTGAATCAGGGAGTGAGGAAAGGCTTGCCCAGCCTATCAAGGACTTCATGTCAAAGGCGGAAGTCTTGATTGATGCCGAAGACAATATCTTGAAGGCTTCCCACATGATGCTGCAGGAGGACGCCTATCTGCTGCCGGTCATGGAGGGGGAGAAGCTCGTTGGAGTTGTGCGGATGGGCGACCTGTTTCATCATATCACCAATGCCGTACTTAAGGTGTAGCCCGGCTGAGGGAAAAGGCTTCTTTTAGAGCCTCGAAGAAGATGGGGGCTCCCTGCGGTCCCGCCAGATCCGATGGATCTGGATCAATCGGGCCGGGCCATGTGTGGCTTTTGCAGTTCAAAAGTTTTAGATGCCGCGATGGTTATATTGCAATGACCCTGTCTGATCTCGTATGATACGAGAGTCAGGCAGGGTTTTGGGCGTTTAGTGATGTTGCCGGGTCGATTTTGATTGATTTGCGGTGGCCACGTGTTAAAGTTCAACAGGACTTGTGTATTATTACCAGGAGATTGAGGGAACGTGTCGATGACAAAAGTCCTCCGGCCCGTGGTTGAATTTTTCAGCAAGAAAAGGCAGCAAAAGGCCCTGAGAGACGAGGATGACAAGGCGCTCTTCATCCTCCGGTATAAGGCCTTTCGCGAGGTCCTCAGGAACAACAACGAAGTCCTGATGACCATGGCCGATATGCAGGAAAAGGCCACGGGTGCCTTCCTCTTTGATAAGGCCTATGTCGAGTCTTCCTATCAGGCCGTGGCCGGTGGGATGAGAGCGATTATTGACAACCTGAATGTCCTGGCAAATGAGAAATACAAGGATCTCATTATTCCCTTTCAGAAAAATGACGGGGCGATACGCGATCGCCTTGCCGAGAAGGTAACGATTCCCAAGACTGAGTATGTCCTTCCTCTTGATAAGCTAGGGAAAGAGACCATCTCCTCTGCTGGGGGAAAACTTGCGCACATGGCAGAGCTGCGCAATGCTTTGGGCCTTCCTGTTCCCGCCGGTTTTGTGGTAACCACCCACGCTTACCAGACCTTTGTCGAACACAATCAGATCCAGGACATTCTGAATGAAAGAACCAGTAAGCTTGACATCCGCAATTATGACGAATTGACCGCCACAAGCGAGGAAATGCAGCAACTGGTGAGAAAGGGACAAATACCAGCAGAGATTGAAGAGGGGATTCTTGATACATACCAGGCCATGTGTCGACGGGCTGGGGCAGAGAACCTGAATGTCTCTGTGCGGAGCAGTGCACTCCACGAAGACATACTGGCCAGTTTTGCGGGCCAGTATGAAACCGCTTTGAACGTCCCCGACGGGGAGCTTCTGACCCAATACACCAATATCTTAGCCAGCCAGTTTACCCCTCGAGCCCTTTTCTACTATAAGGACAAGGGATTCAATATCGAAGAAATGGCCATGGCGGTGGGTGTAGTCTGCATGGTCCTGGCCAGGGCCAGCGGCATCATGTACTCGCGTGATCCCGGGAATCCGAAAGAGGATGTCATACTGATTAATGCAGTTTGGGGGCTCGGGCCCTATGCCGTTGGAGGTGTGGTCCCCACAGATAACTACAGAGTTTCCGGAGACGGCGAAATAAAAATCAGTCGAGAAGAGTCCGGCCGCCAGGAGGTTATGCTGGTCGGGGGGGCAGAAGGTGGTACCAAAGAAGTCGCTGTGCCCGAAGAATTGACGGGAAGACCCTGCCTGAACGATGAGCAGATCGCCGAGCTCGTCTCCTATGCCCGCATGGTGGAAGCTCATTTTGGCCAGCCCCAGGACATGGAGTGGGCCATGGACCAAGAGGGCAGGTTGTATCTCATGCAGTCCCGGTCATTGCGTGTTGCGTCTTCTGCTGTGGCTGATGAGCGGCGACCGACTCTGGCTAAAGGGCACAAGGTTCTCTTGGACAAGGGGACCATTGCTTGTCGCGGCGCTGGTGCCGGCCCTGTTCACATTGTGAGAAGCGAAGAGGACTTGGCCAGTTTTCCTGAAGGTGGCGTTCTGGTGGTGAGACACACTCACAATGAGTTTGCGGTGGTGCTTCAAAAGGCCTCTGCTGTTGTCTCGGACATTGGAACTGTCCTGGGGCACCTTGCCACGGTGGCCAGAGAGTACAATGTGCCGGCTATCTTTAATACTGAGAAGGCGACCAAGGTCCTGAGCAATGGTATGCAGGTGACCGTGGATGCCATGTTTGCCAATGTCTACGAAGGTATTGTGGAAGAAGTGCTGATGGAAAAGAAAACCGATGAGCCCGTTGAGGCGTCTCCTGTCTTAAAACAACTCCGAGAGATATTGCAGATGATAACCCCTTTGAACCTGACTGATCCCCGGGGCCCGGATTTCCGCCCCAAGGGGTGCAAAACGTTTCACGACATTACTAGGTTTGCCCATGAAGTCTCTCTGCAGGCCATGTTTGACTTGAGCAAAGAGAGTCATTTTGCCGAGAGATCGACGAAGCAATTGGTCTGCGACGTTCCAATGCAGTGGTGGATTATTAATCTGGAAGACGGCATTAGAGAAGGTGTGGAGGGAAAAAGGGTCAATTGCGAGGACATTGTATCTATCCCTATGCAGGCAATATGGGAAGGCATAACAGCCTTACCCTGGAAAGGCCCTCCGCCGGTAGATACCAAAGGGTTCCTCTCGATCATGTTCGGGGCCACGATGGATCCCAGTATTGATCCTTCGGTTCGAAAGCGATTTGCCGATAAGAACTATATTGTCATCTCCAAACACTTCTGCAATTTAAACAGCCGTCTGGGGTTTCACTTCTCAACAACCGAAGCATATGTCGGTGATAACCCCAATGAAAACTACGTGAGTTTCATCTTCAAAGGTGGCGCGGCCGATGTTGATCGGAGGGTGAGAAGAGTCCAGTTTGTTGCAAGACTCTTGGAGCAGTTTGATTTCCGAGTAGAGATCAAGGACGATTCACTCTTGGCCCGCCTGGCAGGACACGATCAGGATTATCTGAAGGAACGTCTCAAGGTCTTGGGACACATCATGACTCATACCAGACAACTTGACATGGTTATGTACAATGATTCCATGGTTAAGTATTATTACGAAGACATGTTGAAAGGGATTGAGTCTTTTGTAAACATAGCGCACTAGGCAAGATGATTCATAGCTGCAACAGCGAGGCGATTTCCTGTTCCGAATAACGGAATGACAGGCGACATAGCCCAACAAAAACACTCCACAGATTGAGAAGCAGCCCTTGAAAAAATACTTCGAATACTTTGCCCGAAAACGTGGCCTCCTTGTTGTGACGATTCTCCTCCTCGTCCTCTTGGCGGGTGCGTTTTTCTTGAGTAGGTTCTCGGCCCTCGAAATGAAACGGGTGATAAATGAGGACTTCAATTACCAGCAGCTTGCATTGGCCAAACATGCGGCGGACATACTCACACAGAATTTCACAATCCTTAAGCGGGAACTCATGAACCTGAGCCTTTCACCCTCCATCCAGTACGCGGAGGCAGTGGCCTGGGCAAACCGGATGAAGATTTCGCTTTCAAGCATTGGCGAATATGGTGTGTTCCAGATCATGCTCATAAGCGATGATGGGGCCAACTCCTATTCAATCAATCGTTTAGGTGCGTTCTTTATGGAAAAGGAACCGTATGGCCATGAGGACTATTTTCAGTGGTGCAAAAAACCGGAAAACAAAGGCAAGATCTACATAAGCGGTGTTAAGAAAGGGGTTGTTGAGAATTCAGAACCCGGTTTTGTTATGGTTATGTCGTTGCCGGTCTATCAGATTTCCTCTGACGAGGCCCATCCGAAGCCCACGCAACAGTTCGCTGGCGTGCTGGCCTTTGTCTTGGATGCTGGCTTGCTTGCAGAGAAATTCGTGGGTCCTATCCGATCAGGTAAGACCGGTTACGCGTGGGTCATTGATGAGTCAGGCAACTTCCTTTACCACGTGGAAAGAGACTTTGTTGGAGAAAACGCCTTTGAGGTAAGAAAATTCAAAGACTCGCATATATCCTTTAGCCAGATCGATCAGATCCAGAAGACAAAGATGTTGGATGGACAAGAGGGGGCCTCGTGGTATGTTTCCGGTTGGCACCGGGGCGAGGTCGGCACCATGAGAAAGTTGATTGCCTATGCACCGGTTCACATCGGGGCTGCCAATACCTCAAGGGTGTGGTCTGTCGCGGTTGTGGCGCCTATCAGCGAGGTAGGGGATGCCGTTCATGCAGCATACGTGAGGCAAGCTTTGATACAGGGGGCCTTCACTGCTGCGGTGATTGCCATATTGGCCTTCTTGATAGCAAACGAGAGGGCCTGGCTTAAGACCCTTAAACGCGAGGTGAAGGAGAAGACCCAAGACCTGGAACACTATGCCGACAGGTTAAGACGCTCTCAGGAAAGATACCGCTCCCTTGTGGAGTCTGCAGATGACATGATCTATACGATAGACAAGAATTGCAACATCCTTTCAATCAACCGATACTGGACACTACTCACCGGGCAGCAGGCTGAAGAAGCGATCGGAAAGAATGTTATGGATGTTATGGAATACAAAGCCCCTGACAATGTCTGCTCGATAGTCGGAAAGGCCTTTGAGACATCAGAGACTTTTGCTCACGAAGAACGTGTGAAGATGGGGGACAGAGAGTATTGGCTTGATACAAAATACAAGCCGGTCTTGACTGAAGAGGGTCGTACAAACGCTGTTTTGGTTATCTCCAGAGACGTTACGGAGCAGAAGATGATGGAAGAACAGCTCTTTCACACGGAGAAGCTGGCATCTCTGGGGTCCCTTTCAGCCGGCGTTGCCCATGAGATGAATAACCCGATTGCAGTAATCCTGGGTTTTACGGAATTACTACTGGAAAGGTTCCCTGAAGACTCCAAGGAGCATGAGATTCTGAAAACCATTGAGAGACAGGGAAACAATTGCAAGAGAATCGTTGAAAACCTCCTCGCCTTCGCCAGGATTCCCCAGAAGGTAACCATGAAGACAGATGTGGTTGAAGACCTTCAAAGCGTTGTGGGCGTGGTTACTAATACGCTGCTTACCAGTAAGGTAGACCTGAAGACTGATATTGACGAGAGTCTTCCCAAGGTGAGAGGGGACAGGCAGCATCTGGAACAGGTGTTCTTGAACATTATCAACAATGCGGTATCAGCTATGGACGGCGGCGGAATCCTGACCATCTCCGCCCGTCGTCCCAATGACATGGTCGAAATCAGTTTTTCAGATACAGGCCGCGGCATATCGCCGGAAGATATGGACAAGATATTTGAACCTTTTTTTACAACAAAGAGGGTAGGAGAGGGGACAGGGCTGGGGCTTTCCGTGAGCTACGCGCTTGTTAAAAAGGTTGGAGGAGACATTCGAGTCAAGAGCCAAACCAGGGAGGAAGGCGAAGAGCACGGGACGACCGTTACCGTGTCATTGAATATGGCCGATGAGGAGATTAGTCCTTCGGAAAACGGGAGTCATGCAACGATTAGCGAATAAGGGTTTAGCGACGCTCTGTCCCGGATTAGCACTTTGTGTCCGAATAACGAACATCAAAGGAGAAGATCATGCCACAAAGGATTCTAGTCGTTGACGACGAACTCGATATGCTGATGCTGTTGAGGATGATGATTGAAGATAGCACAGACTATGAGGTGGAGACGACCAACAATGCTTCCGAGGCGCTAAAAATCGTCACGGAAAAGGATATTGACTTGGTCATTAGTGACCTCAAGATGCCCGGCTTGGACGGGATGGAGCTTTTTGATGAAGTCAAGGATATCAGATCTGATATTCCCGTGATCATCATTACGGCTTATGGTTCGCTTGAAATAGCTGACGAGGCAATGAAAAAGGGGGTTGCTGACTTTATCACCAAACCTTTCAGGAAGGATAATATACTCTTTACCATCAAAAGGGTCCTGGAGCTTGCCAGGGTAAGAAGGGAGAATGTCGAGCTGAAAAAGAAGATAGGCAAATAGATCCAATAAATGCAGAATAGTTGCGCAGGCGATCAGTTTGGGACACGGCAGGGCCATTGAAAGGCCCTGCCGTTTTGTTCTGATTATTACGTCAGCCTTGAACCCATCTCAAAAATGTGGATCAGGGTTCAGGGCCCCGCCTGACAGCGGG